>CAYVEU010000221.1:1063-3081 GCA_964450015.1 uncultured Christensenella sp.
CCACTCGGTACAGTTCGAACCTGTCCGAATACTCGTGCACCAATAAATCGGGGTCGAGTTCGCTGAAATATACCTTGGGTCTTTCCGCTCTGTATAACGAACGCATATCGGTACTTTCGGGTTCCGAACTGCTTATTTGCGGAAGCCAATCCAGTCCAAGCGAGTATTTCTTGTCTTCCCGCTCGCTGTCGGTCGCACATGCAAAATCGTCCGCAGGCACCAGATAGTCGCCTATATGTTCGTCCTGCTTTTCTTCCTTGAAATACTCGATCTCCGGCGGATTGAGCTCCGCTTCTCTTTTATAACTCTTTACGGTTTCGGCGCGGTCCGCGCTCCGTTTGCGGTCCGGGTCCTCGTCTTCGACCTCGTCGCGTTTTTCCCAAAACGGATGCTTATACCCTTGATAAATCGAACGCGCGGGTCTTACTATTACGTTCCGTATGGAAATTATTGCCGCAGCAACCACGCACGCCAACGCGCCGCAAAGATACAGCGTTCCGTAAACGTCGAGGTAGAACGGATTAAAATCGAATACTAGATATAAAAGGGCGCCGAAAGCGGCGTAAACCAAAGGTATCCACAGTCCGAAAAAAGCAAGCGCTTTGACGATTATTTTCAGTAATAATCCGAAAAAAAAGACGACGGGGCGCAAAAGCGACCCTATTATCACGCCGCCCGAATTTGCAGATTTTTTCTTGCTTTTTTTCTTCTTTTTTGCCATTTAATTAAAGTATAACGTCCACGCCCATGTATTTGCGCAAAACCTCGGGCACGGTAACCGAGCCGTCGGCGTTTTGATAGTTTTCGATAATCGCCGCAACGGTACGTCCGACCGCAAGTCCGCTGCCGTTTAGGGTGTGAGCGAATCTCGCCTTGCCGTTCTCGTCGCGGTATTTTATGTTCGCCCTGCGCGCCTGAAAATCGATATAGTTGGAGCAGCTCGAAATCTCCACGAAACGATTGTACGACGGCATCCAAACCTCTATATCGTAAGTCTTGCACGAGCCGAAGCCGACGTCGCCCGAGCACAGGCAAACCACTCTGTACGGAATTTTAAGCCGCTTTAAAATCTCTTCCGCGTCGTTTGTTAGCTTTTCCAGTTCGTCGAAGCTCTCCTCGGGTTTAGTGAACTTAACGAGCTCGACTTTGTTGAATTGATGCTGACGGATAAGTCCTCTCGTGTCGCGCCCCGCGCTCCCCGCCTCGCCTCTGAAACACGCGGTGTACGCGCAGTATTTTATGGGCAGGTCGCTTGCGTTCAAAATATCGCCGCGGTGCAAGTTGGTAACCGGCACTTCCGCCGTCGGCACCATATAAAAATCGGTATTTTTTATACCGTACATATCCTCTTCGAATTTAGGCAGCTGTCCCGTGCCTATCATAGAATCGCGGTTGACCATAAACGGGGGTAAAATCTCTTCGTATCCGCGCGACGTGTGCGTATCCAACATAAAGTTGATGACCGCTCTTTCCAGCCTCGCGCCCATACCGTGGTAAACGGTAAACCTTGCGCCCGTGATTTTGGCGGCTTGCGCGGGATTGAAAATCCCCTTCTTTTCGCCTATATCCCAGTGCGACAACGGCTCGAAATCGAACTTCGTCGGCTCCATAAACCGCCTTACCTCCACGTTATCGCTGTCGTCCTTTCCGTAAGGCACGCTGTCGTCAATAAGGTTCGGGATAGTGTACATAAGCTCGGAAAGTCTGGCTTCGGTTTCGGCTAATTCCGTATCCAACGCCTTTATCTCGTCGCCCTGCGCCCGCATTTTAACGATAAGGTCGTCGCAATCGAGCTTTTGCCTCTTCATTTGGGCGATTTGCGCGCTGATTTTATTCTTCTCCGCCTTCAAAACCTCAACCTTTTTAATCGCCGTACGGCGCTTGTCCGCCAAAGCAACGATTTCTTCAATATCGATTTTAGAATTTCTCTTGGCGAGTTTTTCCTTTACCAAATCGATATTATCGCAAACAAAACGTAAATCCAACATATTTCACCTCGAAATATTAAACTTAATAAT
>CAYVEU010000222.1:0-3030 GCA_964450015.1 uncultured Christensenella sp.
CGACAACGATAACAGTTTACGCCATTGTCAAAAATGTAATTATAAATGATACATTTTGCGTGTGTCTTGGTGGTGCCGAAGGCGGGACAGCGTCGCAACCGGCTCCGTCGGGAGTATGCCGCCGCATACTCTATGGGGTACTACGCTGTTGCTCCTTTTTCCCAAAAATCTTTGGATTTTTGGGAGCCCTTAAAATGGTTCAGTATTCGCTTTCTTTGAAACGCAATACGAAAAAAGACACCGTTAAGGTGTCTCTTATCATATTTGGTGCCGAAGGCGGGACTTCCTCGCACTCTCGCTACCACTCGCCGACAGGCCGGGGTGGAACAACCATCCACCGGAAGGTTGTTTTTAACCACCCGTTCAAGTCCCGCCTTCTTTTGAGCGCAATACGAAAAAAAGACACCGTTAAGGTGTCTCTTATCATATTTGGTGCCGAAGGCGGGACTTCCTCGCACCAAAGCGCGGCTTTGCGACAGGCCGGGGTGGCGCAACCATCCCCCGGAAGGTTGCTTTTTACCACCCGTTCAAGCCCCGCCTATATATTGAAACGATAAAACAAAAGACACTATTGAATAGTGTCTTTCATTTTATTGGTGCCGAAGGCGGGACTTGAACCCGCACGATGTTGCCATCAGCGGATTTTGAGTCCGCCGCGTCTGCCATTCCACCACTTCGGCTTGTTTGCTTAATTATTTTATCACAGTTTAATTGATGTTGCAAGTACTTTAACGGTATTTTTTATTGCTTTTATAATATGCGGGTGGTACAATTAGTCAAAGAGGTGATAAGGTATGCGTATAAGACTGGTTAACCCCGATGAAAGCATGAAAAGAGCGGCGGAAGAATTCAGGAACGAATTCTTTTCGGCAGGGGAAAGGGTTATAAACGGCAGCGCAATGCTCGACTCTTTAAGCTACGACGAGTGGCTTGTTAGGGTACGGCGTAATTCCAACTCGGCTACGGTCGATAAAAAATGGGCGGTTGCCGACACGTTTTTTGCAACCGACGAGAATAATCGTATCGTAGGTATCATTGATTTTCGCCATACGTTGGCTACGAAATTTTTAGCTGAATACGGCGGGCACGTCGGCTATTCCGTTCGCCCGTCCGAAAGAAGGAAAGGGTATTGTACTCAAATGTTACTTTTAATTAAAACTTTGGCGGCAAATTTAGGCTTGCCGTATCTTATGTTAGGTCTGTATAAAGATAACGTTGCTTCATTAAAAACAATATTAAAATGCGGCGGTAGCATCGTAGGCGAAAAACCCTATTTGGACGGCAAACCTATGTATATCTGCCGTATCGATTTGTAATTATTAAAATTTTTTATTTTGTAAATAAATTCCTCTTGACAAACTTAAAGCGTGTGTATATACTGTATATATACGATATACACAGTTGGAGGCGGATATGTTAAAGGTAGAGGGATTGAATAAAGAATATCCTTCGTTTAGTTTGAAAGATATAAACTTCGAGTTGCCCACGGGGTATATTATGGGTTTTATCGGAGAGAACGGCGCAGGCAAGACGACCACTATTAAGGCAATAATGAACATGGTCCCGATTGACAACGGAACTATAACGGTATTCGGAAAGGATATTAAAGAGCAAGAGAGGGGAATTAAGCAGGATATAGGCTTGCTTATGGCGGGCATAGATTGCTATCCTATGTGCAGGGTCGAAAAATTTATCAGGATTGTTTCTGCGTTTTTCGACAACTGGGACGGCGCGGCTTGCGACGAGTACCTCAAAAGATTTTCAATAGACAGGCATAAACGTCTTAAAGAGCTTTCCGCGGGGATGAAAGTCAAGCTTCATTTGGCGGTTGCGCTTTCGCATAACGCCAAGCTTTTGATACTCGACGAACCGACTAGCGGGCTCGACCCGGTGGCGCGCGACGAAGTGCTGGACATTATGCAAGAGCTCGTTTCAAACGGCGAAAGAAGCGTTATTTTTTCCACGCATATAACCAGCGATTTGGACAAATGCGCCGATTTTATATTGTTCATAAAAAATGGGTTAATTGTAGCCAACGATACAAAAGACTGTATATTATCGGGACATAGGGTGGTCACGGGCGGAAGAAAAAATTTGACGGAAGAAATGCGTAAAAAGATAATAGGAATTAAGGTTACCGACTATAATTTCATCGGACTTATTAAGACGGAGGACGAGGATAATTTTGCGGACGCGCAAGTGTCCGCTCCTAATCTCGAAGATATTATGTTGTATTACGGACGGGAGGGAAAAAATGCTTAAATTATTGAAAAAGGAGCTGACGCTCAACAATTTGCCGGTCATGTACGTTTTTCCGATTTTGTGCGTTTTGCTGTGCATACCGTATTATCCCGCTTCGATAAGTATAAGCTACGGGCTGCTCGGGCTTTTTCTTATGCTGAATTTTGCTCAGACCAACCGCGATATGGACTACGTCGGAACTTTGCCGATCACGAGAAAGGATATAGTCAAGGGCAAGCTTGCGTTTGCGGTTTTCGTGGAATCGATGCAGTTACTTTCCGGGGCGGTGTTTGCGATGATCGGACTTTTCGTGGTGTATCCCGATCAGACTGCGGCTATGGCTACGCCTAATTTCACTTTGTTCGGGTTTATCCTTATGCTGTTTGCGGTATTCAACGTAATCTTCTTCGCTCGATATTTCTCATCGGGCGGCAAGACGGGAGTGGCGGCGATATTGGCTTTCAGCGCGTACATTGTCGGATTGTCGATAGTCGAGATTTGTGCTAAACTGTTTTATCAAACCGCCGCTCTGTATAGCGTGGGCGCGAACGGGATAGGCTGGCGTTTGCTTGTTTTCGGTCTAGGTGTTATAATATATGCGGTAGGCTTGGTAGCGACGTACTATATAAGCGTAAAAAAATTCGAAAAAGTGAACTTGTGACGATATGGACGTAGTAATCGGCAATTCCGAAAAACCGATATACGAGCAGATATACGAACAGATATCGGCTCAGATATTAAACGGCGAACTTAGGGCGGGAGAAATGCTTCCGTCCATTCGCGCGTTGG
>CAYVEU010000223.1:0-2991 GCA_964450015.1 uncultured Christensenella sp.
CGCTTTTGTGCTAACAAAATCTATTTCCGCATTAGTCGGACTCATAAGGAAGAAACGCAGTCCGCGTTTCTTACAGTGTAGCTCGCAGGGGGGATAAACCACCCCTACAACCCCCTCACGGGCAAAAAGTAAAAAGCGTCGTTTTCACTTTTTGAAAATAAAAGGAAACGGCTCTTTTCTTTTTGTTGTCTGCCAATTTTCACCGATTATCGCTGTTCTGAAAATAATTTTATAATAATCCCGCTGACGATTTTACGCATATTGTCGTATTCGATGTAGGAGTGTTTGTCGTATACGCATTCGTGCGCAAAGGACTGTATCATATTCATTGCTAAATGAATTTTTTCGTTGAGGTTGTCGGTTCTATAGCCTAAAGAGTTTAAATGCTCGGCAAATTTTAAAGTTATATTGTCTTCCATTTCGATAAAGCGCGCGTTGACGGCGCAATCGACGTGGGTTAAGGAATGTAACGCCTCGTGTATGTGGGCGTTTTTTGTGTGAATAATGATTGCTTCGTCCAAAATTTTCGGGATAAGTTTTTCAAAGTCAAGAGGTTGTTCAACTTTTGAAAGCATATCGAATACGGGCTGATACGCTCTATCGGCGTAAAGTCCCAAAACCTCCAAAAGTATATCGCGCTTATCTTTAAAATATCCGTATACTATTCCGGTAGATACGCCCGCGCGTTTGGCAATTTCCGCGGTGTTCGTGGAAAAATATCCGACCTCGGAAAAGAGCTCGAAGCTGGCGTTGATTATCTTATTTTTCGTCTCAATAGACCGCTTTTGCTGCGGTTTTCTTATTTCGTTCGACATACCGTCCTCTATAGATCGTACCGACTTTTTTTTGACAACGTAATTATACTACGTTTGGAAAATAAATGCAAATATGAAAAAAGTTTCATATTTTGCTTGACAAGTCGAAGTTCGTTGAATATAATAACAGCGAAATGTGAAAAAAGTTTCATATTTCAAAATTGCGAGAAATAATATTTAGAGGTGGAGATATGCCGCTTGTGATGGCGCCCATGAACGTAAGTTTGCGGGTATTGAAGATTTTGACGGACGACAAGACGAAGAAGCACTTGGAGAGCTTGGGGATAACGATAGATTCCGAGCTTAGTATATTATCGCAGAGCGGCGGAAGCACGATTTGCATGATAAAGGATGGGAGACTGGCGCTTGACAGAAACGTTGCAACGAAGATTTTAGTCAGAGTGTCTCAAACGCAGTCCTTTACGCCCTCAAAATAAAAGGACTAAGAATACTTAAATTATGTGGTTGCTTGAAATGGCGGATAAAAAATTATAATTTTGAGGGCTTTTGCAAAAGCCTTCGACTACCGTACGACGGTACGCCGACGCTTGACTTTCGCAAAAAATCACCGCATTTGAACCACTCTAAAATCAAATTAAAAATTATAAAGGAGGCGAATAAAAAATGCAAAAGAAACTCAGTGAATTTGCAATAGGCGAGAGCGGTCGGATAATCGCCGTCGGCGGCGACGGGAAGATACGGCGCAGGCTGTTCGATATGGGCGTTACGCCCGGCGCGGAGGTGTATCTTAGGAAAAAAGCGCCGTTAGGCGACCCGATGGAAGTGACGATAAGGAATTACGAACTGACGTTGCGTATATCCGAAGCGGAGGTAGTTACAACGGAGGTTTGAAAGCGTATTCATCGTAGGATACGGACTACGTTCGCTTCTTCTCTCGGTTACGTACGACTCAGTACGCGCCCGTCGAGTCGCATCGACAGTTGTCCGTCTGCTACGCGACTACGCTTTCAAATAAAACGGTGCGGTCGCTGTGGCTGAGATAAAAAAAGTATTTATCGCAGGATACGGACTACGTTCGCTTCTTCTCTCGGTTACGTACGATTCAGTACGCGCCCGTCGAGTCGCATCGACAGTTGTCCGTCTGCTACGCGACTAAGTTCTCAATAAAATTAATGTGGAGGTAAGATAATGAAAAAATTTGCATTGGCGGGCAATCCCAACTGCGGAAAGACCACGCTTTTTAACTGCCTGACGGGTTCTACGGCGCACGTCGGAAACTGGCCGGGGGTAACGGTCGACAAGAAAGAGGGCATTTACAAAAAGTGTCCCGAACCCGTGTCGATAGTGGATTTGCCCGGCGTATATTCCCTTTCGCCGTACACGCCCGAAGAGGTCATCACCAGAAATTACATCTTGGACGAAAAGCCCGATTGCGTAATCAATATAGTGGACGCGACCAATCTCGAAAGAAACTTGTATCTTACTACCCAGCTTATTGAGATCGACGTTCCCGTGGTAATCGCGCTCAACATGATGGACGCGGTGGAAAAAGCGGGCGACAAAATAGACTCCGACGCATTGGAAAAGAAGATAGGTTTGCCGGTAGTTAAAATTTCCGCGCTCAGGGACAAGGGGCTCGACGAACTCATGCAAAAGGCGTATGCGGCGTGTCTTATCAAAAGAGAGGGCAGGACGGTTTTGGAAGGCACGGCGCTTATGCACCTTATAGGCGACTGCAAAATAGCTTTGGAAGGGCAAAACGTGGACAACTCGCTTTTCCACGCCATTAAATTGACCGAGCTTGACTCGTTGGAAGTCGAGGCGCATCCCGACTCGGCGAAAATGGTCGAAGAGTTTAAAAAGACGTTCAAAGACGACGTTTTCCAAAACGACTTCGAGGCGATTGTTGCCGACAGCCGTTACAAGTACATAACCGCAAATTATTCCAACGTTGTGACGAGAGGAAAAGCGGCGGCGACCGTTCAGGAAAAAGTCAGTAAATCCGATAAAATAGACAAGGTTTTAACGCATAGAATTTGGGGAATCCCCATATTTTTGGTTATCCTTTTCTTAATATTCCACTTGACGTTCTCGGAAGACTTACTGTTTCTTGGGAAAATGGGCGTTTTCGATAAGGGCGAGGAAGTTGCGATTGAAGATACGGAAGCGGAAGAACCGGAATACGACAGCGTGATAGACGAGTATTGCTCGGAAA
>CAYVEU010000224.1:0-2984 GCA_964450015.1 uncultured Christensenella sp.
GCGGTTATTAATGGGTTAAGCGGAGAAGTCAGGCAGCTTATTACAAATAAAAAAGGCGTAGAGGTTGCGTTTTACTCGTCTGTTGCGCTGAATACGTTGGACGGGTTTCGTGCCCATCCGGCGTACAACGGACTATTTACCGAAGCTATAACCGACGGTAATATTCTCGTTTTGAGAAAGCGCGGACAAAAGAAATACGACAGCGACTATTTTATAGGCGTTCGCGTAGAAGGCGTCGAAGGGTTGCGTTTCGAATGTAACGACCGAAATTTTATCGGTCGCAACCGCATGTTGAAAAACGCGGCTATTTTAAACGGCGAAAAGGGTACCGGACCGTCTATCGGCGACGTTATAAACCCTTGTATCGGCTTTGTAGGGAAAATAACTGCCGAAAGCTGTCAAGTGGCGATAACTTGCGGTACGGACATGAAACAGTTGCTGGGGGCTTTGCAGGCATTGCCCGACGATATGTATTCATATGCGCTTCTATCGTCGTCCGGTTATGCGCTTAGGTATAAAACCAATGAAATTCTAGGCGAAATGCTGTATTTACCGTATTCGCAAAAGCTGTTAAATGATATTGAAAATAGAGGTAGCACTCATCATTTTATGGACAAAACCCGCGGAAAAAAGTTTATTGTTTACAATTTTTCCGAGACGAACACTGCCAATTTTTCCGAATTTATAAATTTGGCGAGAGATTTGAACGTGCTAAGAATTAACGCATTTTACGGCATAGTAATCAAAAAGACGGCGCAGCAAAGTCTTGTCGATTTTATCGACGGCAAAATGAAACTGTATTTGATAAAGGATTATCTTATTTTGCGAGAAGACGACGAGTTGCTCGACTATGCTTTTATCAATTTAAGTTCCAATTTGACTTTTAATCGAGCCAAATTATTTACAAGCAAGCTTTTCGAATTGGAAAAAAACGAAAGAAACGACGAGAGCGAGACGCTGGACCACGGCGGGACGCTTTATAAAAGCGGTTGCGGAGGTTTCGACGAAAACGACGCGTATATTGTCACGGAAAAGACGCATTTGCCTTATTCGAACGTAATTTGTGCGACAAACGGAGGGATGCTTACGACCGATAACGGCGGCGGATATTTTTATTTCGGCAATTCACGAGAAAACAAGTCTTCGCGTTTCGATAATGACAGCATTACCGATCGCGCGTTGGAGTATCTATATGCCGTCACACCTTTGGGTGCGCACAAAATTTGCGGCGGACACGGTAAAAACCGTTTTTCCGTAATAGAAAAGGGCAAAACTACGCATGTTTGCCGTCAAAACGGAATAACCACGGCGCTTTCGTATTTTATGATTTGCGACGGAAGAGCCCGAGTAATTGCTGTCGACGTCGCTAATTTATCAAGCGGAACTTTGGAAATAGTGTACGGATTTTTCCCCGCACTCAACTGGGTTTACGACCCCGATTTGGTAACGTTCGAGCAAAAAAATGACCTGATAACCGTCACTAACTTAAAGAACGGTCAAAAACTTTTCGTAAAGGCATTAGTTCCCGACAAGAAAAGAATAAGCCAAATGGGAGAACGTGAGGTAACGCCGTATTTCGAATACTTCGTTGAAAACGAGCATGAAAAAATTTATTTCGTATTCACTCAGGATCAAAGTCTTGCGCTGTCTATAAACGAAAACAACGTACACGTATTCGAAGAAAGGGAACTTGCCGAATTTAAAGCGGTTGGAAATATTGAAATATCGTCGCCGATAAGAAGTTTTAATATCATAGCGCGTTTTTTACCGTATCAAATAATTTCTTCCAGACTCAGAGGTAAACTCGGCTTTTATCAAGTGGGCGGCGCGACGGGGTTCCGTGACCAATTGCAGGACTGCTTGGCATTTCTTCATTCCGATTTGGAACTTGTCCGCAATCAAATACTTTATTCAGCACGCCACCAGTACGAGGAAGGCGACGTTATGCACTGGTGGCATCATCCGAATTTCGGTTTAAGGTCGAAAATTACCGACGATAAACTGTTTTTACCGCTGGTTACCGCCGAATATATCGAATTCAGCGGCGACAAGGATATATTAAACGTAGAAATCCCTTATTTATCGTCACCCGTATTAAAAAGCGACGAAACGACGCGTTTCGAAAATCCTACCGTCACGACCAAGGGCGAAACGTTGTTGAAACACTGTTTAAAAGCAATAAAAAGCGCGTTAAGGTATGGCGAGCACGGTTTGCTGGTTATCGGTTGCGGCGATTGGAATGACGGAATGGACGACGTAGGCGAAAATTTCCGTGGGGAAAGCGTTTTTAATTCCATGTTGTGTTATCAAGTTTTGACTTTATTTTCGCGTTTTTGTAACGACGAACTGAAAAAAGAGTTGTTGCGTATTGCCGAAGAACTCAAAACCGCTGTAAACAATTTTGCTTACGAGGGTGACAGGTATAAGCGCGTCTTTACCGACGACGGACGTTGGCTCGGTAGCGCAAGAAGCGATTGTCTTACTTTGGATTTGTTGGTTCAAAGTTACGCCGTTATCAGCGGCGTTGCCGATGAAGCAAGAGCTGAAACCGTGCTCAATACGGCAAAAAAGTTGATAGACGAGGACGCAGGAATTGTCAAGTTGCTAGAACCTCCTTTGGACAAGGCGCATTATTTGGGGTATATTTCGGCATATCCTGCCGGCGTAAGGGAAAACGGAGGACAGTATACACACGCGTCGATGTGGTACCTTATCGCATTGACGAGAGCGGGGCGGCAAGACGAGGCATTCGAACTCTTTACAATGCTTAATCCTGTGGAAAAGTGCCGTGACAAAAATAAAAATGCCAGATATATGGGTGAACCTTACGTTTTAAGCGGCGACGTGTATTCTAATAGTGACAATTACGGCAAGATGGGTTGGAGTTGGTACACGGGCAGTGCGGCATGGGCGTATCGGCTTATCGTAGAAGAATTTTACGGCTTGAAGCGAAACGGAGACAAATTGATAATCGCACCGCATCT
>CAYVEU010000225.1:0-2954 GCA_964450015.1 uncultured Christensenella sp.
GCCATATTATGCTGTGGAAACGAATAATCTCCTTGCCCATCATGTGCAAATCGGCGGGCCAGAATTTTTCGAACAGGCTCTCGTCGTCGCTTGCGTACCCCAAAGCGGTGATATAGTTTGTGAGCGCGTCTATCCAAACGTACACGACGTGCTCGGGGTCGAACGGCACCGGAATACCCCACTTAAAAGAGGTCCTGCTTACCGCCAAATCTTGAAGACCGGGTTTTAAAAAGTTGTTTATCATCTCATTGCAACGGGATTTAGGCTGCAAAAACTCGGGATTCTCTTCCAGCAGCTTTATAATGCGGTCGCCGTATTTCGAGAGCCTGAAAAAGTAGCTCGATTCCTTAGTGAGCTCCACTTCTCTGCCGCAGTCGGGGCATTTGCCGTCGACAAGCTGCGTTTTAGTCCAAAAGGATTCGCACGGAGTGCAATACCAGCCCTCGTATTCGCTTTTGTATATATCGCCCTGCTCGTAGAGTTTGGTAAATATCTTTTTGACCGCCGCTTCGTGCTCCGCGTCGGTCGTCCTTATGAATTTGTCGTAAGAAATACCGAGCAAGTCCCAAAGTTTTTTCAAAGTGCCGACCTTTTCGTCGACGAACTCCTTCGGCGCACGCCCTTCCGCACTTGCAACCTTTTCTATCTTCTGCCCGTGTTCGTCCGTGCCCGTGAGGTAAAATACGTCTTTGCCGTCGAGACGGTTAAAGCGCGCGAGCGCGTCGCAAACTACGGTAGTATAGCACGTCCCGATGTGCCATTTCCCGCTCGGATAGTAAATAGGCGTAGTCAAATAGTACTTCTCTTTCATTGTAAAACCTCGAATTTCTTATTTTATCTATTAATATCTAATTATATATCCAAATATTGTAAATGTAAATTAATTAATAACAAAAACCTCGCGAAATAAGTATAAAAGCTTTGCTAATCGGCAAATATCCATATTAAATTTTTTCCGCGTGCTGACAAAAAAATTTTCGAAAGAATATATTTGTAATGGATAAAACGCGGAAAAACAAAGAGGATGAAATTATGATAAAACGAGGAGAACTTTATTATGCGGATTTAAGTCCGGTAGTCGGCAGCGAACAAGGCGGCGTGCGCCCCGTGCTTGTCGTGCAAAACAATATCGGCAATAAGTATTCGCCGACTATTATAGCCGTTGCGGTTACCAGCCAAATAAACAAGGCAAAACTCCCGACCCATATAGAGCTCGACACCACTTGCGGACTGCCCAAAGACAGCGTTATCCTCGCCGAACAGCTACGAACTCTCGATAAACGCCGCTTAAAAGACAAGATAGGCGCACTCGACGATAAAGCTATGCAAAAGGTAAACAACGCCCTCCTTGTGAGTCTGGGCTTTTTTAACTGAGCTTCGCTCCCGACCAGTTGTTGCGCGGAAATTTACTCGCAGTCGCGTAGCTTTGTGCGGATAAATTTTTTATTCCGCGCAAGTCGGACTCACAAGGAAGAAAGACAGTCCGTCTTTCTTGACTTAACGTAAAAATAAAATTATAAATTTACATAGACTTTGCGGGGCTTACGCACCCACACCCCGCAAGGGCAAAAAGCGAAAAGCGCGGTTTCCGCTTTTTGATAATAGTAATTTTTAATTGAGCTTCGCTCCCGACCAATGCTTGCGCGGAAATTTACTCGCGGTCGCGCAGCTTAGTGCGGATAAATTTTTTATTCCGCGCAAATCAGACTCATAAGGATAAAAGTTCGGTGATATAGTAATTGCCGTGCATAGTGACCCTCATCAGTCACTTCGTGACAGCTTCCCCCTTTCAAAATCCAATACCTTTTAAAATTACCGCAAGGCAAGGTGGAATCTCTTTTTGTTTAAAATTATCCCTGCGCCGTAAGGCGGGTAATTCCTAATTCCACATTCCTAATTGGATTAAAGTATTTTATAAATTTCTTCCCAATTTTTAACCTCAACCGTCGGTTGTAGCGTGCTTTTTTCGCCCGTCGGATTGAACCAGACAGTCTTTATTCCTGCGTTTATTCCGCCTTTTATATCGCTCGACATACTGTCGCCGATTATCGCCGCGGTGCGTCTATCCACGCCTTCAAGCGCCTTGTCAAAGTATTCTTTTTGCGGTTTAGGGTATCCTATCTCTTCACTTATGCATACCTTATGCGCATATTCGGACAAACCGGATTCTTTCAAACGATTGAGCTGCGTTACTTTCACGCCGTTGGTCGCCACGAATATTTTATACTTTTCAAAAAGATACTTAACGCCGTCAAACGCGCCGTCAATCAAGAAATGCTGTTCGCCCAAATGCCCTTGGTAAATACTTTCGAATTTTATCACGTCGGCGTCGATTTTAAACCGCCCGAAAAGGTCGTAAAAACGCTCGTAAACCAAGACTTCCTTTTCGATTTTTCCGAGTTCGAAAAGCTTCCAAAACCGTTTGTTCGTCGCGTCGAAATCGTAATAGAGCACGTCGTCTACGTTCACTCCGTTTTCGTGGCAAGCCTGATAAAAAGCCGCGCGCTGACCTTTTTGAAAGTCCATAACCGTACCGTCTAAATCCAATAAAACCGTCTCGATTCCGTTTAATTTATTGCCGTTCATTCGTTTCTCCCGATTTATTGTACAACAATTCTTTTTATTTTGCAAACTGTTGCAATACAGTGCTTTAATTGGTACAATATTGATATACTCAACTTATTTAGGAGACTATAATCTGTAATGCTTGAAATTAAAAATTTAACGAAAGAGTACCGCCCAAAAAGAGGCAATCCCGTAAAAGCTTTGGACGGCGTGAGCTTAAAATTCCCGCAAAAAGGAATGGTGTTTATTTTGGGGAAATCGGGCAGCGGCAAGTCTACCCTTCTCAACCTTTTGGGCGGGCTCGACCGCTACGACAGCGGCGAGATAATAATTAAAGGCAAGTCGAGCGCGGACTTTACTCAAAGCGACTTCGATAGCTACCGCAATAC
>CAYVEU010000226.1:0-2942 GCA_964450015.1 uncultured Christensenella sp.
CTCGCGGAGTAGGCGCGTTGTTCGTCAAAAACGGTATTAATTTACGTCCGATAATTTTCGGGGGCGGACAGGAATTTAACGTTCGTTCTTCCACCGAGAATATTGCAGGCATTGCCGCGTTCGACTATGCGCTTACAAAGGCTTACGATATTTTTGACGAAAATTATTCGAAGGTTTGGGGTCTTACCGAGCACTTAAAGCAGGAGCTTGAAAGTTTCGGAGACCGATATAAAATTACTTCGACGGGGGAATGTTCGCCGTATATTTTAAATTTTGCAATGAAATTCGTAAGGGGCGAGGTAATGCTTCATTCTTTGGAAAAATACGAAATTTTTGTAGGTACGGGAAGTGCGTGTTCCAGTAGAAAATCCGACAAAAATATCTCATCGGCATTTAAATTGACAGATGAGTATAAAAAAGGTGTATTAAGGGTGAGTTTATCCCAAAATACAACCTTAAACGAAATAGATGCTTTTATTTTAAAACTTAATTTAGAATACTCTAAACTGGAAAAATATATGAGAGGTTGATATGGAAAGAACGATTTTAATAAGAATAGGCGAAATTTTTCTCAAAGGAAATAACAAAAATTATTTCATAAATCTCCTAAAAAGCAATATTATCAACGCCTTAAAGGGCGTCAAATGTCGCTTCGGTTCTTCGCAAAATAGAATGTTTGTAGAAAATTACGACGATACTGACGAGCAGGAAATCATAAGAAGATTGACTTGCGTTTTCGGAATTTTCAATATAAGTCCTGCCGTTAAAGTTTCTACCGATCTTGAAAAGATTGCCGATATTTGTTCGGAATTAAGCCCCAAAAACGGAAAATTTCGCGTCACTGTCAACCGCGCGGATAAAAAAATCAATATGACGTCTATGGAAATAGCCAAGCGGATAGGCGGCGTCATGTTGGAAAAAAGCGAAAAAAGGCGAGTTGATCTATTTAATTACGACTTTGACGTCAACGTAGATATTAGAGAAAACGGATATTCGTACATATTTTATCAAAAAGTTCCCTGCGCAGGCGGCTTACCGGTCGGTTGCGGCGGAAACGGCATGCTTTTGCTAAGCGGTGGAATAGACAGTCCGGTCGCCGCTTACGTCATGGCAAAGCGCGGTGTTAAAATTTACGCGGTACACTATCATAGTTTTCCGTTTACAAGCGAAATGGCAAAAGAAAAGGTTATAAAACTTGCAAAAATCGTATCTAGATATTGCGGCTCTATCGAATTGTCCGTCGTGCCTTTTACGGATATTCAGTACGCAATAAAGGAAAATTGCCCCATCGAATATATGATTACCATCATGCGGAGAATTATGATGCGGATTGCCGAGCGTTTGGCGGAAGAAAAAAATTGCGGCGCGCTGATTACCGGCGAAAGCTTGGGGCAGGTCGCGAGTCAAACCATGGAAAGCATAAATGTAACGAACAGCGTAGTAAAAAAGCCTGTATTTCGCCCGTTAATCGGCAACGACAAGCAGGATATTATCGAAATTTCAAAAAAGATAAACACTTATGAAACCAGTATATTGCCCTATGAAGATTGCTGTACGGTCTTTTTACCCAAAAATCCGGTAATAAAGCCTAAGATCGCACTTGCCGAAGAGATGGAAACCAATCTGGATATCGAAAAGCTAATAGCCGACGCATTGAGCGCAACGGAAACTATCGTTTGTAACTTCGACGACTAATTGAAATCGGCGAAAATACTACTTGCAAAATCAAGTTAAAATAACGCTGCTTGTAGTTGTTCCGACCAAGATACCGTTTAGATAAATTTCCAAAGTGTAAGCGTATGCGTTTCCTTTGGTTGCCACGTCTGTCCAACCGTTTCTTCTATACAATGCGTCGCTTATATCGGTCGCGTACTCGTAAACGATTTCGCGCTGCTTAGATGTTAAATTTTCTCGGTAAAGCTTGTAGGAATACGGATATTTTTTATCGAAAAACAACTTAATAATACCGTTTTCGTTAATTACGTAAAAGTCTTGCTGCTCGGCAACGAAATAAGGCGAATATTCTAACGGACAGTTATTGACAGAAAAACAATAGCTTTTGCAGTATTCCGAAGGTGTGTTCGGTGTGGCAAGATAGAGTTTTTCTTCCTTATCTCTTGCGTATAAATCTATTTCCGGTTCTACTACCGTATTGGGGACATCAAAATTACTTTTTGCAGGACTTTTTAGGTTTTTATATATATTTTTTGTCAACAGCGTAGGGAGTCCGCCGCCCGTTGCCGAAATCGTTTGTTCTTCGGTGTAATCCGCACCTCCGTACCAAACGCAAACTGTGTTTTGCGTCGTGTAGCTTACGCACCATGCGTCGCTGTTTTGACCGCCTTTGCCGTTTACCGTTCCGGTTTTTGCCGCGACTTGATACGGAATAGAGGCAAGCTTCTTAGCCGTGCCTTCCTTTGCTGTTTTGACAAGCATATCGGTAGTTATATATGCGCCCGCGTCGCTGAGAACTCTATTTTCCGTAAACTCCTTTTGGTAGACGGTGTTTTTGCCAATTTTGATTTCTTTTATAAATCCGCATTCTTTATGATTTCCGCCGTTTGCCAGCGTCATATAGGCTTCGACGAGCTCTGCGCTCGTTACTCCGTTGGTCATTCCACCCAGGGCCAAGGCTAAGTTTTGATCGCGACTGTCTACCGTAATTCCCATATTTTTTAGCGTTTCTATACAATAATTTCTATCCGCATTTTCTAAGAGTTTTACTGCCACGGTATTTACCGATTCTTTAAGCGCTGTTTCGACGTCGATTTTGCCACGGTACACGTCATGATAATTCGACGGCGAGTAATTGCCGAAATCGGTTTTTTCGTCGTATACGACGTCGGCAGGGGTTATCGTTCCGTTATCTATTAGCGGCGCATATACGACAAGCGGTTTTATAGGAGAAAAAGGTGTTAAGGCAATTTTCTTTGTAACCTGTG
>CAYVEU010000227.1:0-2897 GCA_964450015.1 uncultured Christensenella sp.
TTATTATGATGTCTTCGTCCGCGTCTACCAGCTTCATGTTGACGAGTTTGCCCGTTTTTTCGTTGAACACGCCTGCCTTGATGCCTTTGCCCGCGCGGCTTTGCAAACGGAATTCCGACGGGTCGGTGCGCTTGCCGAAGCCGTTTTCGGAAATGGTTATTACCTTGCAATCGGGCTTGATTACCGTCATGTCTACGATGAAGTCGTCGTCATCCAAATTCATGCTACGGACTCCCTGACTGCCGCGTCCGGTGCGCCTAACGTCGGCTTCGCTGAAACGGATGCACTTGCCGTTGTGGCTAGCCATAAGGATATCGTCCTCGCCGCTCGTGCGCTCTACTTCGATAAGCTCGTCACCGTCAAGCAGCGTTATCGCAACTTTACCGTTGTTTCTCACGACCTCGAATTCTTCAAGCCCGCTCTTTCTTATAAGCCCGTTGCGCGTGCTCATTATTATAAAGCCCTTTTCTTCGAAGCTGGTAACCGGCAAAAACGCGGTTATCTTTTCGCCGTCGGAAAGCGGCAACACGTTTATCATGGCTCTGCCCTTTGCCGTCTTCGTCGCCTCGGGAATCATGTAAGCTTTAAGGCTGTACGCGCGGCCCATATTGCTGAAAAACAGTATGTTGTCGTGCGTGTTGCAGGTGAACATTTTCCTTACGAAATCCTCTTCCTTCATCTTGTGCGCCGTAACGCCCATTCCGCCCCTGTTTTGACTCTTGTATTCGCTGACGGGGATACGCTTGACGTAGCCTTGATAAGTCATGGAAACGACTATATCCTCTTTCGCTATAAGGTCCTCTATGTCGATATCGCTGTCGTCGTAGGAAATTTCGCTCTTACGGTCGCTGCCGTAGGCGTCGCCTATCGCGCTCATCTCCTCTTTGATTATCGTGCGGACTCTGCCGGGGTTTGCCAAAATGTCCTCTAAGTCGGCTATCGTCTTTTCAAGCTCGGCGAGCTCGTTTTGCAGCTTTTCGACTTCGAGTCCCGTCAAACGGGCGAGACGCATATCCAAAACGGCGTTGGCTTGTTTTTCGGAGAGTAAAAACGTTTCGCACAGCGCCGTCAACGCGTCCGAACGCTCGCGGTTTCTCTTGATGACTTCGATAACCTCGTCTATTCTCGCAAGCGCGACGACCAAGCCCTGTAAGATGTGCTCTCTTTCTCTCGCCTTTGCCAAATTGTAACGGGTACGCCTTTCGATAACGTCTATTTGGTGCGCGATATACTCTTCCAGTATTTGTTTCAGATTCAAAACTACTGGCTTGCCGCGAACGAGCGCCAAGAAGTTGATACCCGTCGATACCTGTAAGTTGGTTTGTTTGAAAAGCGTGTTTAAAACGACCTGCGCGTTTGCGTCGCGCTTCAATTCGATAACTATACGCATACCGAAACGGTCGGACTCTTCTTTAAGGTCGGAAATGCCGTCTATTTTCTTGTCGCGGACCTGATCGGCTATATTCTTTATGAGAAACGCTTTGTTGATTTGATAAGGCAATTCGGTGACTATTATGCGAGTCTTGCCGTTGTGCTCCTCTATTTCCGTTCTTGCGCGCATTACGATGCCGCCGTGACCCGTTCTGTACGCTTGCTTTATGGCGCTTCTGCCCATGATTAGCGCGCCCGTCGGGTAGTCGGGAGCGGGAATGTATTCCATAAGCTCGTCCACCGTCATATCGGGGTTGTCGATTAACGCTATCGTGCCGTTGATTACCTCTCGCAGATTGTGGGGCGGGATGCTAGTCGCCATACCTACCGCAATACCCTCGCTGCCGTTTACCAAAAGGTTGGGGAAACGCGCGGGCAAAACTACGGGCTGCATGAGCGTATCGTCAAAGTTCGGGTAGTAGTCAACCGTATCCTTTTCCATGTCGCGCAAGAGCTCGCCTGCGACTTTACTTAATCTTGCTTCCGTGTACCTCGACGCTGCGGGCGGGTCGCCGTCCACCGTACCGAAGTTTCCCTGTCCCTCGACAAGCGGCACGTTTATGGAGAAGTCCTGCGCAAGTCTGACTAATGCGTCGTAGACCGAGCTGTCGCCGTGGGGGTGGTATTTACCCATAACCTCGCCTACTATACGCGCACACTTTTTGGTGGGCTTGTCGTAGGTGTTGTTCATATCGTTCATCGCGTACAAAATTCTTCTGTGAACCGGTTTTAACCCGTCGCGGACGTCGGGGATAGCACGGCTGACGTTTACCGCCATCGCGTATGATATGAACGACCTGCTCATTTCCTCGTTGATGTTAACGGGAATAATTCTGGTCTTCGATAGTATCTCTTTTATATTATTTATGTCTATGCCTTTATTCTTATCGCTCATCGTTCACCTCTTATATGTCAAGCTCGGTAACAAGCGTTGCGTTCTCTTCGATAAACGCACGTCTTAATTCGGGCTGTTCGCCCATGAGCACCGAGAAAATCTCGTCCGCCTTCATAGCGTCGTCCATATTTACGCGCTTTAGCGTCCTTCTCTCGGGGTCCATAGTGGTTTCGTAAAGCTGATGCGCGTTCATTTCGCCCAAGCCCTTGTATCTTTGCAACTCGCAACGACCCATTTCCGCCTGCGCCGCGGCAAGTTCAGCGTCGTCGTAACAATATCTTTCCGTTTTGCCCTTTGTGAGTTTATAAAGGGGGGGCATTGCGACGTATACGTGCCCTTCTTCCAAAAGCGGGCGCATAAAGCGGAAAAAGAACGTTAAAAGCAAGATTCTGATGTGGCTTCCGTCTACGTCGGCATCCGTCATGCAGATAATACGGTCGTAACGCAATTTCGTTATGTCGAATTCTTCCTTATATCCGCAGCCGAACGCCTTTATCATAGCTTTTATTTCGTCGTTGTCGAGAATTTTATGCAGTCTCGCTTTTTCGACGTTGAGGATTTTACCTTTAAG
>CAYVEU010000228.1:0-2896 GCA_964450015.1 uncultured Christensenella sp.
TACCCTTGTCGTCAAGCGCCATTCTAATCTCTCCGCAGACAAACATTGTTTCCTCTCCCGTGTGTGATGTTTTTATTTTAACACACTATTTAACCACTTGCAACCACTTTTCACAATTTTTTTAAATATTTTTTAAAAATTTTTTTGTAAGTAGTTAATTATTCTCTATTTCTTGAATATATTATAAATTATATACTTATAATCTGTGGATGTCAATCCCTATTTATAAAGATTTTTGGGCAATTTTCACCTAAGCACTATGATAGCCTATATTATTCAGCCGCTATATTGTATTAAAAAATCCGTAAAGGTACGAAATTCAAAAAGTCGCAACTTGTCAATAAATAATCGACGCCGTTTTTATTTACCGTCGCCGAATAGCGCGAGCGATTGCCGTGAAGGTGTCCGTAAACAACCTTATCAACGGGGTAGTTGGAAATAACGTCGGTAAATTCCGAATTGTCGAAACGAGAATTAAATGGCGGATAATGAGTCATCAGCAAAATTTTTTCGTTATCGCTCCGCAATTTCAAAGCGGCGTCCAACGTCAATTTAAGCCTGATTACTTCCCTATCGAAAATCTTTTTGTCCTTGTTTTCCGCCTGATTTTCCGGCACAGTCCAACCCCTCGTGCCGCAAACGATATATTCGCCTATTTTAAAGGCGTTGTTTTGGATAAAGTTTATCGTTGTCAGCCCCAAAGATTTAATTTTTTCGTAGCTGGACCACCAATAGTCGTGATTACCCTTTATTATAAATTTTATTCCGCTAAGAGCGTCAACCGCCTTTAAGTCGTCTATTGCCTCCGGAATATTCATTCCCCAAGAAGTATCACCGGCAGATAGTACCACGTCGTCCGAGGCAACGTTTTCTTCGAAAAAAGCGCGAATTTTATCGAAATGTCCCGTCCAATTCTCTCCGAAAACATTCATAGGTTTGTCAGTTGCATTCGACAAATGGAAATCACTTATAGCAAAAACTTTCATAGCGATATAATACCATATTTTTCGTCGCTTTACAATATACTTACCGTCACAAATCTCATTTTATTTTCGTCGCAAAACAGCTCGGCTTTCCCGTCACAAAAACTTTAATAGGTTTTTGCCGGATTGAAAGTTTAAAGCTGTAAAAGCCCCGTAATCGGGGCTTTTGCGTCGTTTTTTGCATCTTACGTTTCTTAAAAGCTTTATCTTGGGAATACAGGTGTGTTAAACACGCCCGAGCATACGTCCTGAGTATATTCTTGGCAAGGCGGAAGGGTCGGATAGCCGTAAGAGGATACAACCAGCATTACGTCTGCCACTACTTTTGTAATAATGGTGACACAAGCATTAGTTGTTACTTGCGAACCCAGTAAGGTGTTCTGCAACCCAACAATAACGACTGTCGCTTCCACTCTCGGAGCAATAACTCCGTCCGTAGGCACTTTCAGTATGATGTCCTGTCTGAACGTCATAGATGATGTACCGGTGATTGTTGAACCCGCCGAATTTGTTGCCACCACAGTAACGGGCACGGTCAAAGTATAACTTACTCTGGAGCACGCGCTACCCGCGATGGGGGTAATGCTTTGCTCGCTTATGACGGCGTCGCCGGAACTTCTTAAACTGACTACGGTGTAGCCCGTCGGATCCCCGGTAAAGGTTACGTCCAGCGTCGTAGCTATACTACGCTGTTGCATACAGGCGTCGAATACCTTCTTAACCTCTATGCAAGTCTTTTCGCACACGCTATTGTTGGTACAACATATTGCGGGAGTATTTGTGTTTCTTGTATTGCAAGCCATAAGTAATCTCCCTTTTTTGATATCTAGTACATCTTATGACTTTTACAATATTATTGTTCGACTACGGCCAAAATTTCTTCTATTCTATTGTATATTGCTTCTCTTCCTGTTTTGTCCAACGCCGAACTTAAAAATACGTTATCCACCCCTACGCCTATGTAGTCGGCAATCTCCTTTCTTCGCTTCAAACCCGCGCTTCGACTAAGCTTGTCCGCTTTCGTTGCGATAACGGTGAAAGGTATGCGGTAAAAATATAAATACTTTAACATTTGCATATCGTCCGCAGTTGGATCGTGGCGAATATCCAAAAGTAAAAATACGTTCTTTAAAGCCTTGGACTCTCTAAAATAGTCTTCTATAAGCATGCCCCATTTCGCCTTTTCGGCATCCGATACTTTTGCAAAACCGTACCCCGGCAAATCAACCAAATAATACTGCCCGTTGTTTATTTTGAAATAATTCAACAATCTCGTCCGCCCAGGCTCTTTCGACGTTTTAGCCAGCCGTTTATTGTTGCATATACAATTTATAAACGACGACTTACCTACGTTTGATTTGCCAGCTACGGCAATTTCAGGCACACCGCCGGCGATAAACTGACTTTTATTGCCTATACTCGTCTCGAATTTTGCATTTTTTATCAAAATAATTTCCTCCTTAGCTTTTTGTACAAAACAAGGCTGCCGCATTGCGACAGCCCGTTAAAAGCAAGCAAATCAAATTAAGCGATTTTTTTGCGCTCTATATCGGGACGCGCATTGTTTACTACCGCATCTTCGGTAATAATAACTTTGCTGACAGTTTTATCAGACGGTACGTCGTACATTACGTCTAACATTATTTTTTCGACAATTGCCCTCAATCCTCTTGCACCGGTTTTTAATTTAATAGACTTTTGCGCAACGGCTTTCAGCGCGCCCTCGGTAAATTCAAGTTCAACGTCGTTAAGCTGCAACATCTTTCTATACTGCTTAACTATGGCGTTTTTCGGCTCGGTCAATATATGAACCAAATCTTCCTCGGTAAGCGGGTCTAACGCCGCAACTATCGGCATTCTTCCCACAAACTCGGGGATAAGTCCGTATTTGATGAGATCGTCGGGTTGCAATT
>CAYVEU010000229.1:0-2675 GCA_964450015.1 uncultured Christensenella sp.
AGGGAGAAACGGCGAAAAACACTAAGCCGATAACGCCCAAACAAAGTCCATTCGCTTTTCAAAAATAACCGCGGAAGTAGTCGTAAAATTGTGGCAAATCAAAGCGTTTTGCAAGCAGGTAAAGAAAATTGCCACAATCAAAGATTTTGGTAATTTTGAAGTTCGCCGTTAGGCTCACGGAACAAGCGGGAAACCCGCTTTTCTTTTGGAGGGTATATGGGTAGAAAAATAAAAATCAATGACCACAGCGAACGCATATATATTAGGATAATCGACGAGGACAAATGGGCAATGATTGAAAAACTGATGGCGTTGCCCAAATATTCTACGAGTCGCACAAGCCTAATAAACAATGCACTCGACTACGGGCTACCGAAATTAATAGAGAAGGAGTTTGGCGAAATTACATTGGGCGAAGAACCTGACAAGCAACCGACAGTTCAGTCGGTTGCTTGCTTTCAAGAGAACAATTTTTCGGAAGAGCGAATGAGTTTAATAATTCGTTTGCTACAAGAAATCGTAATGAACTCGAATATCGGGAAGTCGTTGTTGTGTTCGCTGTTTAACGAAAAGAGCGAAGAACTTAAAGGGACGAAGCTAGCGGATAAATTCAGAAGCGGCGGGTTCAGAGATACTCCGGACTATATGGTTAGATACGAAATAGAAACGCTGAACGAGATGGACGAGGAGGAATGATGATAAGTAACCAACCGATAATATTCGACTTAAAATACACGCCGTATTCGTTGTCGGACAAAGCGTCTGATTATGAGAAAAACAAGAATGCAACAGAGCGTGCCTTTTACGATATGACGGGCGAGAAGAACGTGTATAACTACATCACAACGGAAGGTAAGCGCGTCGGGAATAAGCAATTTACGGCACTTGACTATTTGCAAAAGAATACGGGCGTATTTGATCAAAACGGTATGATACCGCAAGAAACGGTGGACGAAATGAAAGCGAGGGCGAAAGCGAACAAGGGTAATATATGGCACGGCTTTATATCCTTTAACGAACACGACTCGGCAAAGGTAGACACACCCGAAAAGTGCATACGGCTAGTTAAAAATATCTTTCCGACATTCTTGCGTGAATCGGGGCTTAATCCCAACAACATTGACTTAATGTGCGCGTTGCACCTAGATCGTCCGCACCACTTGCATATTCATTTCGTTTTTTGGGAGAAAGAGCCTAAGTATAGGGAAAATGACGGAACGTTAGGCTATCGCAAAAAAGGCAAGATAAAGGAAGAAGCGATAGACAATATGTTCGTTCGGCTTGGACTGTTCGCGGACGAAGAACGTGATGAATTGCATAAGGCAAGGGATGACAGTTTGAAAAAGTTACGAAAGATGACTTGCGTGAAAGCGGCTATGTGCAGTGCCGATGAGATAAAGCAAGAAATTTTGTCACTTGCGAAGGACTTGCCTAAAACGGGGCGGCTTTCTTACGGAAGCAAAGATATGGAAGCGTATAGGGAGAGGGTAGATAAAATCGTAAAAATGTTACTTGACTACGACGCTACGGCTAGGAAAGCGGACTTGCGATTTTACAAGCAGCTTGAAGAAAAGCGGCGTGTGATAGAAAACATTTGCGGAAAGGAATACGCACTTTCAAGCGCAAACGCTTCGCCAAAGACGATAGAACGCGAATTGCCGAAATACCACCACAAGATTGACGCAAGCCATATAAAAATAATCGAAACAATCGAAGATGATTACAAGAAAAGGCAAGGCAACCTTGTAATAAACCTTTGCAAGTTTATTAAACCCGAATACTTTGAGCGCGATCCGAACAAATGGTACAAGACAGACGATAAAAAGTTGACTCGCCGGCTTAGCATATCGAGAAAGAACATAGGACGGCGTTTGGATAAATTTTTTCTGACTTTCGGGCAAGAGAGCGAGCTATTGGAACGCGACTTTTCGCATCGTTTACAAGATATAGAAAAGGAAATAGAACGCGAAAGACAGGAACAAGAGCAACAAATAAATATGGAGGAGAATAACAAATATTGAATAGAGAAGAAGCACTTAAACATAAAAAGCGAAAAACGCCTAAGCTCGGCATATTGCTTTGGGCGTTTATTTTTGCGTTCGTTGCCGTGCTTATCACGTTCCTATTTACGCTGTTAGGGGCAGAGAGTTTATCCGAGATATTGTGTAAACGGAACTATTGGCTGTGCAACGGCGTGGCGGACGGACTGCTGATAATCGGTTTTCTTTTGATGTACCGTATCGACGCGCAGAATATAGCGCTGAAAGAAAACGATTTGGAAGATACAGAATGGCTGACGGCAAAGCGGTTGAAGAAGCTCAGAGAATTTACGGTAACGAATTGGAACGGAGTTAAGGAGAAAAACGACGGGATAGTAATCGGCGCGGAAAAGAAAAGTAGCGGCGTGGAAGTAATAACGACAAGTCAACTCCACGCGCTAATCGTCGGTACGACGGGAAGCGGTAAGACAACGGGGTTTGTCAATCAAAACATATCGGTTTTGTCACGGAGCAAGAGTAAACCAAGTCTTATAATATCCGATCCGAAAAAGGAACTGTATGAAACACACGCAAAACATCTCGAAAAAGACGGCTATAAAATTTCGGTACTTGATTTAAGAGAGCCGTACAGCTCGGAACGGTGGAATCCTATGAACGTGCTTATACGCCGTATTC
>CAYVEU010000230.1:0-2640 GCA_964450015.1 uncultured Christensenella sp.
TGCAGTCGCAGTCGGGTCCGTCAACCTTGCCCGCTTCAACAGCTTCGATAGCCTTCAAAGCGGAACCTTTGATGATAGGAATATCGTCGCCGGGGAAGTCGTAGCTGGAAAGAAGTTCTCTGATTTCCATTTCGACGAGTTCCAAAAGTTCGGGATCGTCAACTTGGTCGACTTTGTTCATGAATACTACGATGTAAGGAACGCCGACCTGACGAGCGAGAAGAATGTGCTCACGGGTCTGGGGCATCGGTCCGTCGGTAGAAGCAACAACGAGGATTGCGCCGTCCATTTGCGCCGCACCGGTAATCATGTTCTTAACGTAGTCGGCGTGTCCGGGGCAGTCAACGTGTGCGTAGTGACGGGTAGCCGTCTGATACTCAACGTGTGCGGTATTAATCGTTATACCTCTTGCCTTTTCTTCGGGTGCCTTATCGATTTGGTCGTAACGCATAACTTCGGCGTTACCCATAGAAGCGGCAACCATTGTTATAGCGGCAGTAAGCGTGGTCTTACCATGGTCGACGTGACCGATGGTTCCGATGTTTACGTGCGGCTTAGTTCTCTCAAACTTAGCTTTTGCCATATTAAAAATCCTCCTAAAATTTCGGTTAGTTTTTTTATTTTCGCGTACACCGCAAATAGAGTCGGCATACGACTATTAAAGATTATAATACATTTTTTTCGGCTTGTCACGCATTTTTTAGAAAATTTTTATTATTTTGTGAAAAATGCGTGATTTCCGTCTAATTTGCCGTTATTAGCCTTTTTTGCCTTCCAGCAAGAGCTTCTTTTCGCTTTGCGGAACTTCGGTGTAGCAGTTTAATTGCATAACGTAGTTGCCTCTGCCTTGCGTCGCGCTTCTCAAAACAGTAGCGTAACCGAACATTTCGCTCAGCGGTATATCCGCGTCGATTGCCGTAAATCCGGGACGGTCGTTTCTCTCCTTTATGAAACCGCGACGGGAGTTGACGGTCGCGTACACCGCGCCGATATATTCGGGCGGAACGGTAATTTCAACAGCCATCATCGGTTCGAGAATGGTCGGGTCGGCTTTCATAGCCGCTTCCTTAAACGCCATACTGCCCGCAATCTTAAAGCTCATTTCCGAGGAGTCGACGTCGTGGAAGCTTCCGTCTACGAGGTGAACTTTGAAGTCAACCATTTCGTATCCGATAAGAACGCCGCCGCGTGCCGCCTCTCTGATACCGTCTTCGACCGGCTTGATAAATTCTTTCGGGATTACGCCGCCGACGATTTCGTCGAAGAACTCGATTCCCTTACCCGGTTCGTTGGGTTCGATTTCGATTACGCAGTGTCCGTATTGACCTTTACCACCCGACTGACGAATGTATTTGCCTTCGGCTCTCGCGGGCTTCTTGATAGCTTCACGGTACGCAACTTGCGGCTTACCGATGTTTGCTTCTACTTTAAATTCTCTCAAAAGTCTGTCGACGATAATTTCAAGGTGCAACTCGCCCATACCTGCGATAATGGTCTGTCCCGTTTCCTGATCGGTATAGGTACGGAAAGTAGGATCTTCTTCGGCAAGTTTCATAAGCGCTATGCCCATCTTCTCCTGACCTATCTTCGTCTTCGGCTCGATAGCAAGTCTTACGACGGGTTCGGGGAAGTCCATTTGGTCCAAAACGATAGGCGCGTTCAAATCGCAAAGAGTTTCGCCAGTCGTCGTATCTTTCAAACCGATAATAGCGACTATTTCGCCCGCGTAAGCTTCCTCTATGCTGTCGCGCTCGTTGGCGTGCATTCTTATAAGACGTCCGACTCTTTCTTTCGACTGCTTGTTGCTGTTGTAAACGGTCATGTTCGGCGTGAGCTTGCCGCTGTATATACGGAAGAACGTGAGCTTGCCGACGAAGGGGTCGGTAGCAATCTTAAACGCGTATCCGCAAAGCGGTTCGGAATCGCTCGACTTTCTCGTAATTTCGTTGCCCTTTTCGTCAACGCCCTTAACGTCTTCTACGTCCAACGGCGACGGGAGCAAGTCGACTACGCAGTCGAGAAGCATTTGTACGCCCTTGTTCCTGTATGCGCTGCCGCAAAGAACGGGAGTCACTTCCATAGCAACGGTAGCTTTTCTCAAAGCCGCCATGATCTCGTCCTTGCTTACTTCTTCGCCTTCGAGATATTTCATCATAATCTCGTCGTCAAAGTCCGCGCAAGCCTCGACGAGGTTCATATGCGCTTCTTCCGCCTTGTCTTTGAGGTCGGCGGGGATTTCTTTTATATTGAACTCTCTACCCTCTTTGTCCTTGTCGTAAACGATAGCGTTCATGTTGATAACGTCTACGATACCGATAAACGTGTCCTCTTTACCGATAGGCAAAGCGATAGGAATAGGTCTGGTATGCAAACGCGTCTTCATCATCTCGACGACGTTTTCGAAGTCCGCGCCCAAGATATCCATCTTGTTTACGAACGCTATACGCGGAACCTTATATTTGTTAGCCTGTCTCCAAACTGTTTCGCTCTGGGGCTCAACGCCGCCTTTCGCGCAGAAAACGGCAACCGCGCCGTCCAAAACACGCAAGCTTCTCTCAACCTCTACGGTGAAGTCAACGTGTCCGGGGGTGTCGATAATGTTAATGCCGTGGTCTCTCCATTTAATGAACGTCGCCGCGC
>CAYVEU010000231.1:0-2623 GCA_964450015.1 uncultured Christensenella sp.
AATGTTTCGCACGCTTCCGGGTGTGGGACTGAAAACGGCAACGCGCTATGCGTACCGTGTGATTGAAAAGGACGAAGCTTACGCTACGGATTTTGCGCAGGCAATAACGGACGCGAAGCAAAAAATAAAATTTTGTAAAGAGTGCGGCAACTATACCGACGCCGAAATTTGCGATATTTGCGCAACGCGGGACAAGTCGGTTATTTGTGTAGTTGCCGAACCCAAGGACGTTGCGCCGTTTGAAAAATTAGGCGATTTTAACGGAGTTTATCACGTTTTACACGGAGTTATCGACTTTCAAAAGGGAGTCAGCGCGGATGATATCCGCATTAAAGAGCTGCTTGCGCGTCTTACCGGCGTCAAAGAGGTAATAGTCGCGACCAATCCGGACATCGGCGGGGAACTCACGGCGACTTATATCGCAAACCTTATAAAACCGCTCAATATCACGGTAAGCAGACTTGCGTACGGAATTTCAGTCGGAAGCGAAATAGAGTATGCCGACGAGATGACTTTACAACGTGCGTTGAAAGACAGAAAACAACTTTGAAAAACTTTACGGCAAGGTGAAACCTTTCCTGTCGTGTATTATTGTTATTATACCCCTTCTAAATTTTCAAAATACAAAAATGACACTTTTTGTGTTTTGCCCGCGCGGGGTGTGGGTGCGTGAGCCCCGCAAAGCTCATTATAACGATAAGATTGATTTTTATATTATGGCAAGAAACGCGGACTGCGTTTCTTCCTTGGGAGTCGGACTTACACGGTGATAGATTTTGTTAGCATGAAGCGTTAGCGGCTGCGTGCAAAATCCCGTGTAACGATTGGTTCGTACGGTTTAATTTAATATAATGATTAATAGGTTAAGACCTGTAAGATAGATATACCAACACGTTATCGCGGCGACGAGGAAGCCGCCGTTTTTCGTGTATTTGACGGTAACTGCGATTGTGTATAACAGGTCGACTAAAATTATGCAAATTATTATAAAGGCGACGATTGCCGAGTGCAAACGGAAGAAAACGGCGCACCATACGGCGTTGCCCAACAATATAAGCAAAACGCAAAATATATGGCGGCGGAGGGGTTTTTCTATCAAAAATTCTCCGAATATTACCGCCGTCAAAAAGTATACGACCAGCCAAATAAGAGAATGTGCGTTTGGTGAAATTTTCGGCATTATCAACGTTGCGAACCAGTCGGAATTGGGAGTCATAAACAGTGCGTTTATTGCGCCCGATAAGAGTACCGCGCAAAGTCCGAAACCGAGAGCCACTATTCTTTTATAAGTTTTCACATAAAAAACATACGAGGTAAAACTATGAAATATACCGATAAATCGACAAAACGTGAGATAAAAACCGTTGTGCAAAAGATTTCGTTCGAGGTCGAAAGCGAATACGGTATTATTACGGTTTCGGGTGAGTATAAAAAGGTTAAGAACCTGCGCCTCAGAGCTACGGAAAACGGAATATTTTTAACTATTCCGTACGGAAAGTCCGTAAAACTTGCCCAAGCGTTCGTTGCGTCAAACTCCGACTGGATAAGGAAAGTTTATTCCGAGCGTATGAAAAGACGGCAAGACGCCGAACCGAACGCGGTATATTTGTTTGGAAAGAAGCGGAAAATCGTAATTTCCGAAGGCGCTGAGAAAATGGATATTTACGACGACGAAATTCATTTAAACTTGTTAAATGGCAGCGACCCGAACGAAGTTTTTATAGAAAAATGGACGGAATACGCTAAAATTTATCTTACGGCGCTTACTTATTCCGTATCGTTTTCGTATCGCGAAAGTTTGAAATCGCAAGGCTTGCCGGACGTTGGAGTCGCGCTCGTCAAAAGCTACTGGGGAAAGTGTTTTTACAAAGAAAATAAGATAAAATTCAACGTTAAGCTGCTGCAAGCGGACGAGGAGTGCATAAAAAACGTCGTATGTCACGAATTGGTTCATTTTACGCACCACGGACACGACGCCGCGTTCCATAACGCTTTACAAAAACTTTGCCCGAACGAAAGGGCGGAGAAACGCAGACTGGACAAATACGCATTAATTCCGTTTCCGCCGATTATTAAAAAGTAGGAATAACTTTAAAACATTACTCTAATATTCTTGACAAGAGGGTATATTTTTTATATAATAGTCGTGATTTTGATTATCGATAGTATCGTAGAGGTGAAAAATGCAGGAAAAAATACATCCGAATTATAAAATAGTGGACGTTACTTGCGCTTGCGGCGCTAAATTCAAAGTAGGTACCACCAAAAATACCGACAGTCTTAAAGTGGAAATTTGCTCCGAATGCCATCCTTTCTATACGGGCAAGCAAAAGACCGTACAATCCGGCGGACGGGTAGAGCGTTTCAACAAGAGATTCGGACAGAACTCGTTGAAATAGCTTAATTTAGAGATTGGCGCAAAATAAACGTTTTGCGTCGGTTTTGTCTTACAATTAATATCCCGTCGGGATATTTTTTGTTTTAAAAGGAGCGAACATATCGCATTTCTTTACGTCGGTAAAACGAAATAAAACCTATTTAAAGGAAAGTGGATTGTGAAGAAAAAAAACGTTTGTAACATAGGCGGACAAGCCGTACTGGAAGGGGTCATGATGCGGGGCGA
>CAYVEU010000232.1:0-2611 GCA_964450015.1 uncultured Christensenella sp.
TCATTTTTTGCAAGGCGTAATCAAGGCATAAAGCGTTGCCGCGCCCAAACGGCGCATTCGATTCGGCTTCCGCTTCCACGGTGTTGAATTTTATAAGCTCTTTCATGAAGCGCTTAGCTTCCGAATATACGTTCATTTTGCCTCCGTTATAATTAGTCGTTATTTTTACTCCAATATTATACACTATTATTAAAAAGTATGTTACAATATTTAACGATAAAAATTTTACGGAGTCTATTATGAAAGTACGCACGAGATTTGCACCCAGTCCCACGGGCTTTATGCATATAGGAAATTTGAGAACGGCACTCTACGGTTATCTTTTCGCCAAGAAAAACGGCGGAGATTTTATATTGAGAATAGAGGACACCGACACCGCGCGTTTTACCGAGGGCGCGATAGAAAAGATTTATTCGACGCTCGAAAAGGCGGGGATTATTTACGACGAGGGTCCCGACAAGGACAAGGGTTACGGACCGTATATTCAGAGCGAACGCAAAGAGATTTATAAAAAGTACGCCGAGCTTCTCGTAGAAAAAGGGGGCGCGTATTACTGCTTTTGCGACCACGAGCGGTTGGAATCGTTAAAGGACGGCAACGGCGTTACCCGCTACGACAAGCACTGTCTTAATTTATCGCCCGAGGAAGTTAAGGAACGCATTACCCGCGGCGACAGCTACGTCATAAGACAAAATATCCCCACGACGGGAACGAGCTCTTATACCGATATGGTTTACGGCGAGATAACCGTTCCCAACGAGGACATGGAAGACGGAATTTTATTGAAGTCCGACGGCATGCCGACTTACAACTTTGCCAACGTCGTAGACGACCACCTCATGGAGATAACTCACGTCATACGCGGTATCGAGTACCTTTCGTCCACCCCGAAATACAATCTTATGTACGACGCTTTCGGTTGGGAGCGCCCGAAGTACATGCACCTCGCGCCCATTATGAAAGACGCGCAGCGGAAACTCAGCAAGCGCTACGGCGACGCGAACTTCGAGGACTTTTTGGACAAGGGGTACCTGCCCGAGGCGATAGTTAATTATATCGCGCTTCTCGGTTGGTCGCCGAAAGACAACGAAGAAAAAATGACTATGGACGAGCTTATAAATTTGTTCGACGTGGACGGACTGAGCAAGTCGGGCTCTATCTTCGACGAGGACAAAATGCGTTGGCTTAACGGTCTGTATATCCGCGAACTTACCGACGAAAAATTCTTGGAGTTGGCGCGCGGCTATTTTGACAAGAGCGTAATCAAAGACAAGTACGACTATAAACTGTTCGCCTCGCTCTTAAAACCCCGTGTGGAAATTCTCTCCGAGATACCCGCCGCGGTGGAATTTATCGAGGACTTCGGCGCATACGACTTGACTTTGTACGAGCACAAGAAAATGAAGACGGATTTGACGGTCGCGTCTAAGGCGGTAGAAGTCGCAACCGCCGCTTTGTCGCCGTTGGAAAATTTCGACCTGACGACCGTTCACGACGCGTTGGTCGCCGAAAGCGAAAAGCGAGAAATAAAGAAAGGACAAGTCCTGTTCTGCACGCGGCTTGCGCTCACCGGCAAGGCTTCCACCCCCGGCGGCGCGGCGGAAATGGCGGCGCTTTTGGGCAAAGACGAGAGTTTGAAACGGCTCAAATTCAGCCTCGAACTTATCAAAAACGCACTGTAAAAATGAAGGGAATTTGCCATATCGTCGGCGCGGGCGAAGAAACGGCGCTTACCTTTAAATCGGGTGACGGCGACCTATTGATTGCCTGCGACGGCGGCTTGAAATATCTCGAAAAATACGGGCTTACGCCCGATATTATAATAGGCGATTTCGACTCTTTAAACTACGAACCGAAAGGCGAAAACGTCATAAAATTAAACCCCGTAAAGGACGACACCGACGTGCTCGCCGCTATAAATTACGCGTACAAACTGGGTTACGACGATTTTTTCCTGCATTGCTGTTTGGGCAATAGTTTAAGCCATACGTTGGCCAATATTCAAATTCTAACCAAGCTGTCCCGCGATAAAAAGCGCGCGTTCTTGACGGGCGCGGACTATACGGTAACCGCTATTACCGACGGGGAACTTTTCTTCCCCGCCGCCGATAATTTGCAAGGATTTATCTCGGTCTTCTCACCTGACGTTTCATACGGCGTTACCTTAAAGGGGCTTAAATATCCTCTCGAAAATTACACTATGAAAAATACCTACCCTATCGGCGTAAGCAATGAATTTACGGGTATTTCGGCTTCCGTTTCCGTAAAATCGGGTACCCTTATAGTAATATTCCCGACAAATATTAATTTCCCGATTTAATAAATCTACCCTCATCGGTCAACCTATGGTTGACAGCTTCCCCCTTGAAAAGGCGGAAGCTCTTTTCAGGCATGCGGGCGGATTGAGAAATCCTCAATTTTTCTTTGCCCAAAAATTACAAAAATTTTTCTTAGATATACCCCCTATGCGTTTGCCAAAGGTTTTAATTTTTGGTATTATATTTATATCGTCGAAAGCGGAGGTCAAGCTGTGGGTTCTTTTAAAACGAGAATACATAAAAGTGGATTTGCGTTTTTAAAAGGTATCTGCATACCTTCAGATTAGACAGGC
>CAYVEU010000233.1:0-2598 GCA_964450015.1 uncultured Christensenella sp.
TCTTGGTAACTTGCGAGGTTGCTCCTCTCCCCCTTCCGCGATTTCGCGGTGGGGGCCCCCCCTTTTTAGATTTTGTTAGCACAAAAGCGTTAGCGACTGCGTGCAAAATCCCGCATTACGATTGGTCGGATATTCGTAGGACGGTGCAGTAACGGGGTATTTTTTTCGAAGCCTAACCGTCGGCGTACTGTCGTACGCTAGGTGACGGCTTTGGAAAAGCAACCGAAAACTATATCGAAAATATCCGCCATTTCTGACGGATACAATCATTTGGAATAAATAATAATTTCGTTTTCGGTTGCGTAAAGACCTCGTTAATCCGCCGTCCTCATTGGTCTTACGGCGTTTAGAATTGCAAGTATACTAACGCCCACGTCTGCGAATATCGCAAGCAAGATATTGCTTATACCCAAAACCGTCAGCACCATGACCGCAAGCTTTATCCCAAGCGCGAACGTTATGTTCTCTTTCGATATGCGAATAGTCCTGCGGCTTATCTTTATCGCTTCGGCGGCTTTCGACGGTTTGTCTTCCATAATAACCGCGTCCGCCGTTTCTATCGCCACGTCGCTTCCAAGCCCGCCCATGGCTATTCCCACGTCCGCCTCGGCAAGGCACGGCGCGTCGTTTATTCCGTCGCCCAAAAACGCCACGGGGGCGCCCGTCTCCGTTTTAAGCCGCGCAAGCTCCGCAAGTTTATCCTGCGGCAAGAGCCGCCCGCAGTACTCCTTTATTCCCAGCTTCTCCGCGACCTCGGCGCAGACGTTTTCGTTGTCGCCGCTGAGCATGACCAACCTGTCCGCTCCGCATGCGCTCAGCTTTTCCTTTAAAGCAAACGCGTCCTCTTTTATCTCGTCCTTTATGACGATACAGCCCAGATACCTTTCGCCCTCGGAAAAATACACCGCGCTCCCAACGCCCGAATACGGAATATAATCGACGCCGTTTTCAGCCATCAATTTTTCGTTGCCGCCGTAGTAAGTCTTGCCGTTTAAAACGGCTCTCACGCCCTTGCCCGCAATCTCCGAGTATTCGTCCGCTCGCGTAAACTCCTCGCCGCCGACTATGGATTTTGCTATCGGGTGATTGCTCTCGCCCTCTACCGTCCGCGCAAAACTCAAAAGCTCTTCTTCCGCAATGCCGTCCGCAGGCAAAATCTCGCTCAACGCAAAGTTCCCGCAGGTAAGCGTTCCCGTCTTGTCGCAAACGACCGTCTTGACTTTTGCAAGCTTTTCCATATAACTGCTGCCCTTGATAAGTATCCCGCGTTTGGACGCCAATCCTATGCCGCGGAAAAAGGACAGCGGAACGCTGATAACAAGAGCGCACGGACAGGAAATAACCAAAAAGCTCAACGCTTTATACACCCATTTCGACCATTGCATGTTATCGATAAGGGGCGGAATAACCGCGATAATAACGGCAAGCGCAACCACTATCGGCGTGTAAAAACGCGCAAATTTCGTGATAAAGTTCTCCGTCTTCGCCTTTTTTTCCGTGCTGTTTTCCACCAAATCGAGAATTTTCGCGACTGCGCTTTCCTCGTAAATTTTCGTGACTTTTACGGTTATTGCCGAAGTTAAATTAATGCACCCGCTGATTATTTCGTCGTTCTCTTCAACGTTTCTCGGCAGGCTCTCGCCCGTAAGCGCGGACGTATCCAAAGTCGTCGCGCCGCCGATTACCACTCCGTCCAAAGGCACCCTTTCGCCCGGCTTTATCAATAGGATATCGCCCACCTTTACGTCTTCGGGGTCGACCTTGGTTTCCTCGCCGTCGCACAATAAATTGGCGTACGGGGCTCTCATTTCCAAAAGTCGGGATATGAAAGTCCTGCTTTTATTTACCGCGTAGTGCTCAAACCACTCCCCTACCGCGCTTAATAACAATACCAAAATTCCCTCGGCATACTCTCCTAAAACAAAAGCGCCCACCGCCGCTAATAACATCAGGAAATTTTCGTCCAAGCTTCTCGTCTTGAAAATCTTCAAGCTTTCGATAAACGGCTGTATCCCGATAACTATCAACGAGGCGATATAAACGCCGAGTTTTGCCGTATCGGAAATCGGTAAAAACCGCGCTAAAATCAGCAACGCCGCCGAACACGAAATTTTGACTATCGGCAGATATTTCCATTTAAGTATTTTTTTCATTTTTCCCTATTTTACAACAGCGTCCGGCTCCGCCTTCTTCAACGCCTTTATAGCCTCCTCCAATATGCTCTCCGCGTTCTCGTCCTCAACCTCTACCGTCAAAGTCTGCATCATAAAATTGAGACTCGCGCTCTTCACGCCCTTGACCTTTTGCACGGCGCGCTCCGCCTTCATCGCGCAGTTCGCGCAGTCTATTTCCGTAACCTTAAATTTCTTTTTCATATTGCCTCCATACAATTAAATATTTGTTTAATTGTTTTAATGATAATATATCTTATGCCGCTTGTCAATAGTTTGAGAACGTATTCCCGAAAAAAATTTTACAAAAAAAGGCTGCTTACCCAAAGAGCAAACAGCCGTATATTTAAAATTGATTTATCGATATATTAATTAAAGAACTCCGCGTATCTTGCGATAAGCGCAATTATTCCGTCTGCGTCGATAA
>CAYVEU010000234.1:0-2582 GCA_964450015.1 uncultured Christensenella sp.
TAAGGGGCGGCTTCGCAATTTAGCCCCTACCCGCTTTTTGCTTCTTTTTCGCGGCTTCGAAAAAGAAAACCATACACTCTAATCGGCGTCGCCCATACTGTCAAGCATTATCTGTTTTCTCTCTTCTTTCGTCATCTTCCTCGCGCCGATTTGCTTACTGTCGCCGTGTTTAACGAACAGCATAAGTACAAGCGATAAGATTACGCACGCGAACGCGTAGAAGAACAAGCTTCTTCTTCCGAATGCGTCCATTATAAGTCCCGCGATAAACGGAGTGATTGCCTGCGCCGACATCGTTGCGGTGTAATAGAAGCCCGTAAACTTGCCGACGTTGCCTGCGTCCGAAAGTTCTACGACCATCGGGAAGGTATTGACGTTTATTATGATAAGTCCGAATCCGGCTATAAGATAGAACAGCGCGAACATCGCCGCCAGCGCTACGTCGCTACCCAAATTGCCGGTTACGACTATCGGCAACGCCAAAAGGAAGTAGGAAACGATAGCCATACCCAAGCCTATCATTATCGTCTTCTTCCTCCCCAACTTAGCCGCCATAAAGCCGACGGGGATAAACGCAATCGCCGAGATGCCCATGGACAGTCCCGATATAAGTCCGCCTACGCCCGAGGATAGGTTCAGCCCTTTCGTGATATATATCGACAGATTGCTCGATACCGCGTTGTTGCCCATAAACCACATAAACACCGACGAGAGTATCAAAATAAACGAAATAAACTTCCGCTGTTCCTCTTTCGGCTTCTCTTTAAACGCCTTTATCGGGTTGACAAACTTAAATTTCTTCTTTTCGGTTTTCTCTGCCGCCACGGCTTGTTCGTCGGCTACGGGCTGCGCTTCGAACGCCGCCGTTTCGGCTTCGGTCGGAAGTTCCGCGACGAGCGCGGGCGCGTCTTCCTCGATCGTAGTTTCCTCGTCGTCGGTTATGCCGTATTCTTCGCATATCTTTTGACAGTTATCAACGAACTTTCTCTCTTTGACAAGCAAAATAAACCCGACCAAGAGCAACAGCATTACCACGGCAACCGCCGCAAAAATTATCGTATAGGTATAAACCGTTTCAAAGAAGAACGCGACGGTGTAAATAAGGAATGCAAACGCGCTCCCTATGCCGCCCGCCAAGTTTATTATCGCGTTGCCCTGCGAACGCAACGGCTTGGGCGTAACGTCGGGCATCAGCGCAACGGCAGGCGAACGGAACGTCGCCATGGCTATAAGCACCAATAAAAGGATGACCATATATACGGAAAGGCTGGTTACTCCGTCTTTGGTCGAGGTTACGTTGCCGTTGATTTGATGGCTCATCCACTCGTTAAAGCCGGTCGAAACGTATTTTTTGTACATCGCGTTGCCGTCTTTTACCTCTTGAACGGTCATTTCGCCCCTCGGCGTACTAACTACCGTATCAAGCGAAACTTCTTCGCCGTTATAATAATAAGTCTCCGCGCCTATAAAATTGAGGACGGCTTTTTTCGACTTGAAATTATTGTCGTAACGAATGGCAAGATATTCTTCTTTGGATACTTTGTTGGTATTTAAATACGCCAAATCGCAATAGGTACCGTTGCCCTTTTCGGCTTCGGCATAAAATTCTTCCAAGCGTTCAGCTAAAAAACCGCTCTCCATATCGTACGCCTTAGCCGTATAATCTTCGATAAGCGCGTCCGCTTTCTTCGTTTGCCCAAGCGCGCTCACCGGCACGAAAATCATAAGGACGACCGCCAACAGCGTTCCCATCACTATAAACGGAGTCCGTCTGCCGAACTTCCTCGTAAAGCGGTTGTCCATGCTGTCGCTCAGCTTCCCGAAAAGCGGCAATAAAAACAGGCTCAAAAGGTTGTCAAGTCCCATAATGAGTCCGCGCATGGAATTTGAAAGTCCGAAGGTATTTTCCAAAAGCAACGGCACGACGTAATCGTACATCGACCAAAATACCATAATAATCGCAAACGCAAAACCGACTTTTATCGTTTGCGGATAGTTAAGTTTTAAAGGCTTTAATTCTTTTTGAACGTTCTTTTCTTCCACCGAGAAGCCTCCGAATAAATTAATATAATTATTATACTATATAAAAGGGAAATCTTCAATAGCGAATTTAATTTAGACAATTGTCCTGTTAAGCGAACGAAACGTTCCCTTGCGGAAACGTAAAATATCCTGCGATTGGCGCGCTGCGTATCGCTTTACTTATAGCCCGGTGACATAGAAACGGTTAGGCGACTGTAAAGTTTCCGACTACCGCGCCTTCGTGTTGAACCTCCGCACTCGCAGACTGCACGAATAGCGTTGCCTTATGTTGACAGTCGGATACGACGTCGCCAACGTATTTTCCCTCGGCCGCATACCGTCCCAACGCATATACGTTCAAAGTGTGTACGCTTTTAAGAGAGGTTTTCGCAAGACGAATAGTTCCGTTATACGTGCTTGCCGAAATCGAAACGTATTGGGATATTCCCGCAACGTAAGAATACGTGCTGTTGGGCGCAAACTCGATATTTCCGTTTACCGTACAATTTTCTATGCTGCCGACGCCTGTATGCGCAACGCCGCTTACGTACAGCTTGGTC
>CAYVEU010000235.1:0-2511 GCA_964450015.1 uncultured Christensenella sp.
TTAAGTCGTTGTCTATGACGTAAACTGTGTAGATATACGCGCTTTTCAGTTCCCTAAGCAGCGTAGCGACGGTTGCGGATTTGTGTATGTAAAACTCTTTTTTTTCGATTGGGCGGGAAAAGTCTTTTAAGTAGTAAATTTCTCGGCACAGTTGGACGTATTTTTCTTTTTCGGCGTCGGCGGACGCACTTATAAATAGCATAACCGAAACGATAGCGAGGGTATAACTGATTGTAAAAAACGCGCTCACAACAAAGAGTGCGGCGCATAAAAAAGAGCATATATAGCCCAATATGCGTAAAATTTTCAGGCATTTCGGTTTATTTTTTGCAAAAGACAGTACTATTCTACTGCCGTCGAGAGGATAGAGCGGCAAGAGATTGAAAATGCCTATCGCTAAGTTTACCCTGAAAAGGGGCAGCGTAGCGGAGTAGGCCGCGGGAAAAATCCACCAAACCGCGACGGTAAGCAGGGCGAAGAGAAAATTCCAAATGGGACCCGCTACGCTTACGAAAAACAAATCCTTGTCGTTTAGCCCTCCGTCGCCCGAAAGTATCGCGCCGTAGGGCATCAAAGTCAGTTTTGTCAAGGTATAGCCGCGGTTTTTGGCGACGAGGTAGTGGGCAAATTCGTGACTTAGAACCGCCAAAAGAGTGCAAATAAGCAAAAGCGCGTGTTTTGATAAGAGCATAAGAATACACAGCGCGATAAAAAACGGATGAATAAAAATTTTTTTCATAATAATTATTATATTGTTTACGGCGTTGGTCCTTGCTTATAACTTGCTTTAAAAATCCCCTCATAGTATAATAATTTTTAAAGTGCGTCCAAGGCGGCGCGACGGAGGAACGAAGTGGAATATTTAAACGCGGTATTATATATGATTGCAGGGTTGGGAGCGTTTATGATAGGTTTCAGGCTCATGTCGGACAGCATCAAGTCGGTTTCCGACGGCGGACTGAAAAAGCTCTTTAAAAAGACCTCGGACAAGCCCTTGGCAGGGTTCGGCGTAGGCGTTGCCGCAACCGCGCTTGTGCAAAGTTCGTCGGTGACTACCGTTATGGTAGTAGGTTTTGTCAACGCGGGGTTTATGTCTTTAAGTCAAGCCACAGCGGTTATTATGGGCGCAAACGTCGGTTCTACTATCACCGCTCAAATAGCCGCTCTTGAAAGTTTCGATTTTATAAATTACGCAATGGCGCTGTCGGCGGTCGGAATATTCATGAACTTATTTGCCAAAAAGGAAAACGTAAAGACGGTAGGGCTCAGTCTTGCCGGCTTGGGACTTCTGTTTTTGGGTATGCGGTTTATGTCCGATTCGATGTCGGTAGTAAGCCAAAGCGAAAAGGTAGCAAGCGTTTTGGGCGCCGTGTCCAATCCGCTGCTGTTGCTGTTTATAGGCGCGTTGCTTACCGCTATTATTCAGTCGAGCGCGGCGGTGACCGCAATAGTAATATCCATGGCGGGCGCGGGGCTTACTGTCGGCGGCGGTGGTAACGCGGTGTATTTTTTGATACTGGGTACGAATATAGGAACTTGCGCAACGGCGATTTTAAGCGCGATAGGCGCGGGCACTAACGCAAAACGGGCGGCGTTTATCCACTTTGCTTTCAATCTGTTCGGCAGTTTGATTTTCCTTACCGTGCTTTGGGCGTGGCAGGGCTTTTCCGCCGTGATCATGGAACCGCTTTTCCCGCACCTTACGACGAGGATTGCAATGTTCCATACGTTTTTCAATATCATATGCGCACTATTATTCTTGCCGTTCGTAAAACTGTTCGTTGCGTTAAGTCAGAAAATTTTCAGGGGCAAAAAGGACGGAGACGAGTTGGACGAAAGGTTGATAAGCACGCCGTCGATTGCGCTTGGGCAAGTCGCAATAGCGGTGCAAAGGGCGATAAATACGTCGCTTGCCAGCGTAAACAATTCCATTCAGCTCTTTTTAGGTGAAGACGCTATCGACGTTAGGGAAAACAATCGGAATTTAAAGACCTCTTTGGACAAGATAGACGATTATCTTATTGCGATAGGCGCGGCGGGCGCAGGTATGCGGAGCGAATTGCAGGTAGCTGCGTTTCAACATATCCTTATAGATATAAATAGGATAGGGGAGCTTGCCGACAACGTAGTGAAATACGCCGAGAGGGCGAACAAGGAAAAGATAGCGTTGACAAACGACGCAAAGGACGAAGTCGTACAAATGACGGCTTCGGTAAACAGTTTGTTCACGGCGTGTACCGGCTACCTCGACGGCGGAAAAGCCGCCGTATTAAAAGACCTTGAAGCGATAGAGGACGTAATAGACGGACAAAAGAAAACGCTTCTTTCAAATCACGCGCAAAGACTCGACGCAGGTATATGTTCGCCGTCGACAAGTTCGATATTTATTAACTTGGTTTCGAATTTGGAAAGGATAGGCGACCACGTGGTGCAGATTGCGCACACTTATAATTTTGAATAAATATAAATTACTTTCTTTTTCGTAGCCGCGAAAAAGAAACAAAAAGCGTG
>CAYVEU010000236.1:0-2495 GCA_964450015.1 uncultured Christensenella sp.
ATTCGCCGTAGTCGCCCAAATGCCACTTGCCGAATACGCCCGTCGAGTATCCCGCAGCCTTGAATGATTCCGCAATAGTAACTTCGTCGCCCAGCATACCGTCGCAGTTCGCGCCCATTTCGATAGAGTTGAAGTAGCGTGTGGACGAAAACGGCACGAGGGTGTTGACCGTCGGGTACATGACGTTGTCGGCGTTGCCGCGGTAGGGGTATCTTCCCGTCATTGCCGCAAAACGAGAGGGGGAGCAAACGGAGTAGTTTGCGTAGAAATTGTCAAAGTCGCAGCCGTTTTCGGCGATTGAGTCGATATTCGGGGTTTCGAATACGGGGGCGATTCCCGCTTTCGCCGCGTTGTAGCTTGTGTCGCCGTAGCCCATATCGTCCATAAGGATAAACAAGACGTTGGGGGATTTTTCGTTTGCGTTTTTATTTATTTTGTTTAAATAGTCGTCGTGACCCTTTTGCATATCGAAAACCTTGGGCTTGGACCTTAGGTTCATAGTAAATACGAAAAGGACGGACGCGCCGATAAGCACTACGCTCATCGTGCAGGCGACTATATTTTTGATTTTTAATTTTATCGTCTTATTTTTTATTAAAACGACCAATCCGACCAAAACGAGAAAAGAGGGAGAGCAGATAAGCAGGTTTCCAGCAAGGCGCGTGCCGAAATTGCCGCCGCCCTGCCACAGTTTATGAGAGGAACTTAAAAAGCCCGCGTTGCCCGATACGAACGCGCCCCAACCGGCGTCCGCGCCGTTAAAGACGTAAAAGGCGAACACGCCGAAGCTGACGAAAGCGTAGCCGAGGACGAACCAAATATACAACTTCTTTTTCGCAAAAAGCCCTACGGAAATCGCCGCCGACGTTAAGCACATATATATCGCGCCGATAACGGCTATAAGGTTGAGCCCCAATATCCATTGACACAGCATTATGCTCGCGCCGACAAACGCGACCGTAATCGGAATGATTTTTCTTGCAGAGTCAATAGTTATACCGTTCGGCTTTACGTCGTTTAGTTCTTTCGTTTCAGTCATAGAGTACCTCTCGATAGTATTAACGAAACTATTATACTATATATATTGATATAATTACAATAACGAAAATAACAGATAATGATAAAATGGGGTGCGCTAATAGTTCTTGCGCCCTACGAGATAATCTATATCTACGCCGAAATGGTCGGCAAGAAGCCATAGCGAGGTAATGCTCGGTTGCTTTTTATTGAGTAGCCATGCGCTTACCGTATTCTGCTTAACTCCGATTTTCTCCGCGAGTTGCGTTTGGTTGTAGCCGTTTTCCGCCATAAGCTCTTTGACTCTTTCAGGTACAAGTATCTTCAAAATTTAACTCCTTACTTGACATACTAGCACCATAGTGCTATAATCATTAAAAATAGCACCATAGTGCTAATAGGAGGATGTGCAAATGAACGTAGAGTATGTAGCGAAAAAGAGCGCGTGGGGAGCGGTAACGCTTTTTAGCGTTTTGTTTTGTTGGTTGATTATTCCGCTTTTAATTATGATTTTCAGAATAATAGCGATAAAGTCGTTTAGTATCGAATTTTACCACGACTATATAATCACCAAGTCGGGAGTATTTTCCAAGAAAGAGCAAAGAACGTCTTTTATGGGAGTTGTTTGCGTAAACATGGAACAGTCGCTTATGGGCAGAATTTTTAAATACGGTACGCTAAGAGTAGATATTGTCGGTAAGCACGATTTTACTTTGGATAAAATTGCCGACCCGAAAGATTTGAAGCAGTATTTGGAAACGAGGACAGTGTTGCCTACGTCTACCGTTCTCGCGTAGCCGTAGACAATTTTACGACAGTAAATTACAATAAAAGAACCGTCGCACAATGCGCCGGTTTCTTTTTTATAAAGATGCTAAATTTGTTTCTTTGTTAATTACCCAAAAAGCGGAAACCGCGCTTTTCGCTTTTTGCCCTTGCGGGGTTTGGGTGCGTAAGCCCCAACAAGCTAAGCATTTCGATAAAAATAAATAGCCCCCTTTCAATTAAGAAAAGGGGACTACTTTTCTTCCTTATGAGTCGGACTTGCGCGGAAAATAAAATTTATCCGTGTGTCGGGTTTACACGACCGCGAGTAAATTTCCGCGCAACGATTGGTCCGATAAATTACAGTATGCCGTATGCCATCATCGCATTCGCGACCTTTTCAAAGCCGGAGATGTTTGCGCCGATGATGTAATTTCCTTCTACGCCGTAATCCTTTGCCGCTTTCTCGCAGTTGTGGAAAATCTCGACCATGATGTGGTGAAGTTTTTCGTCAACCTGTTCGAACGTCCAAAAGATACGTTGGCTGGCTTGCGCCATTTCCAAAGCGGACGTTGCAACGCCGCCTGCGTTCGCAGCCTTTGCGGGAGCGAATAAAACGTTGTTTGCCAAGAACATATTGGCAGCTTCGATAGTGGTAGGCATGTTCGCGCCTTCGCCGATTGCCATTACGCCGTTTGCGATAAGCATTTTCG
>CAYVEU010000237.1:0-2483 GCA_964450015.1 uncultured Christensenella sp.
CGTAAAGTCCAGCTTATGAGACTAAGGCGGCGGAAGTGTCTCTTTTCAACTTGGAAGCTATCAAAGTGTTATATAAATCGAAATCGACGTCCAAAAGTCCGTCTATCGCAATCAGCCATAATTCGTCGAATAGCGCATTTCCGTCCTGACCGTTGAAGAACTCTTTGAGGGTTTCTATGTCGAACTGTCCGTTTTCGGGATAGAGCCCCAGCGGAGTAGGAGTGGGATCGGCAATTTTGCCGAAAGTCTTTTGCGTGTAAAAAGCGTAAAGGTTAAAGCCGTCCGCAGGTAAAATATCCGCGCTGACAGTGCCTTCCGCGCCCGCGTCGCTGGCATGGAACAGTTGCGGGTCGTTGGTATCGCTGTTTTGCGACCAAACGTAGTTTCTGTTGTTCAGCGAGGAGATTCCGCCGTTTTCATTGGCTTTAACCGCGCGCAACTGGCTCGCCCAGTAATGTCCGGCGTCTTTAAACTGCTTCAATCCGTTTACGATACTACCGTCGTAAAATTCCGTGCCGCTTCCGTCGGCGATATAACTGGAATACCCCATAGCGACGATGTTGATATCCAGTCCGTAACGCCATTTTTCAAAATTTTTCGTGGCGTTCGCGGCTTCCATTTCTTCGTCGTAATACCAAGGATGATACCCGTTGGACGCGTTGCGTTCCGTTTCCAATACGGATTTAAAATACTCTATCGTTTCGGCAGAATAGCCTAAGTTTTCGTAATAATCCTCGTCCAATACCGTACGCAAGGGGAATTCTTGAACTTCGCCGTTGTATTGGTATTCGGTTTCGCCGCTCAATTCTATTTTTAACCGCAGGGGTCTTATCGTAGCTTGGGCGTCTTGCTCGGAGGAAGCCGACTTCGACAACGTCTTACCGCCGCGCACGACTTTGACGGTAACGAGAGCGTTGTATTTTATATCGCTCTCTTCGACGAGGAAAAACTCGTTATCTTTGTAGAAAGCAATATTGCCGCCGGAACTGTTTTTCCAAACCCAACTGATTTCCTTGGCGTTTGCATTGTGCTCGACCGTAATGGTAGAGTCGAGATCGATAGAATAGCCGTAATCGACGGCTTCGGGCGTCGTAAGCGTTGTCGTAGGTTCGTCAAGTACCCAAACGTAACCGCCCCACTGCGCACTCGTGCAACCGGTAACGCTATACGAGTTATTTGTTTTATAAGATTGCGTCACCGCATATTGATAAGTATTTGTGTAAAAAGTTGAAAGTGAACTTCGTTTTAGAGTAAAACGTTTGCTTAAATCTACGGTAAAGCCCGCATAATCTCCGCCGCCGCCGTTCGCATTGTTAAGAGTGACTGTATCGCCGTGTTCTACGTAAGTCTGTTTTCGTATGGTGGTGGCGTAATTCGTGCCGTCCGTCCACACGTCGTAGGTATTGACTGGATATTTTTTCTTTGTCCATATTGCGTAATACGATTTATTGGATGTTACCGTAGGCGTCGAGCCGGGTTTTGCTGCGGAAGTTGCCGGAGTATTTGAAGCGCTTCCCCAGCCTACGAATTCATATCCGGTAACCGACCAAGGACAATGCGGAAGTGACAACTGTCGGGAAGAGTTGGCTAATGACGAGTACGAGGTGGCAGTGGCGCCGGAACCCGTGGGGAAATTGGAATTATAAACGACGCTATACGTGGTTTTGCCGGAATAAGAAATTACAAATTTAACCGATTGAATATAAGCAAAATTTTCGTAAGTAGATAAAGTCGCGGTTGAGCAGTGCAAATCGGCTTTGTACTTTATTGTAAAAGCGGGAACCGACGTCGTGGTGTTGGATAGAGACAGTTCTGCGGTTTCAAGAGTTTCTACTGAATAAGTTGACGAACTATTGCCTATATAAGTCCCATTTACGTGCCAGTCGTCTTTATTGCTTTTAGCGTCCGATTTCGCGCCTGTCGCTACATTGGACATAGTGGTATTATTGCTATATCCTTGCGTAACGCCTGCAAAAACTTGCGTGTAGCACGTACTTGTTGCTGCTGTACCGCAATAGGCGCCGGAAGTGGAGGTTATAATTGCTTTAATCTTAACGGTTTGACCCGATCGCCATGCTTTATAAGCGGCGCCTTCCAATGCTACGTACCAATAAGCATAATATGTTTGAGCAGATTGTTTATATAAACGCCAACCCAATCCGCTTGTCTTTACGCTTTTACCGGTTAATTGACTGTTTTCATTGTTCATGCTTACGTTCGAAGCCGAATATGAGGGGCTTCCCGTACTGGTCGTGGGAGAAGTCCAAGAGGAAACAGCAGTGCCTGTGGTTGTTGAAGTGTATCTATTTTTTGGCGTTCCGCTAGTGTCGTACATAGCGGTTAAGGTGACTTTTGCGGTATTGGTTGTCAGAACTCTATTTGTGCCGTATAAAATTTTGCTGTCCGTGCCATCCGTACTCCAACCTCTGAATACGTTCGTTCCCGACGCAGTTATGTATGGCAAATCGTAAATTTCCAAACCT
>CAYVEU010000238.1:0-2473 GCA_964450015.1 uncultured Christensenella sp.
ACACCCGCTACGTTCGGTCCCATAGCGTGCATAAGCAAATAGTTGTTAGGGTCCTCTTTCCGCCCGACGTCCTGCGCGACTCTCGCAGCCATTGGCACCGCGCTGACGCCAGCCGCGCCGATAAGCGGATTGATTTTGCCTTTCGAGATTTTGCACATAAGTTTTCCAAGTAATACACCGCCTGCCGTTCCGAAACTGAACGCAACTACGCCCAACACGATAATTCCCAAAGTCGAAACGCTCAGGAACACAGGAGCAAATGCCTTCGTGCCGACGACCACACCGAGGAAAATGGTGATTATATTAATAAGCTCGTTTTGCGCCGTATTGGATAAACGCGGAACTACGCCGCTTTCGCGCATCAAATTGCCGAGCATCAACATACCGAGAAGCGGCAACGCCGCAGGTAAAATTATTCCGACAATACCGGTAACGACTATCGGGAAAATTATCTTTTCTTTTTTGGAAACGGGACGAAGCTGTTCCATTCTTATAAGACGTTCTTTTTTTGTCGTAAGCGCTTTCATTATCGGCGGTTGTATAACGGGAACCAACGCCATATACGAATAAGCCGCAATAGCTATCGCAGGCAGTAAATCCATGCGCGTTCCGTTAAACCAAGTTCCAATCGCGCTGTTTGCCATTTTTTGCGTTAAGTAAATAGCCGTAGGACCGTCCGCGCCGCCTATAATAGCGATAGCCGCGCTCGCCTGCTCGTTGAAACCAAAGAACAACGCACCGAAGAACGTAAGGAATATGCCAAGCTGCGCCGCCGCGCCCAAAAGCAAGCTTTTGGGATTGGCTATAAGCGGTCCGAAGTCAGTCATTGCGCCGATACCTAAAAATATGAGCGGCGGGAAGATAACCCAATCAACGCCTTTATAAAGATAATAGAAAAGACCTTTGTCGGCAATTACACCGCTTGAATAAATAACGCTATCCGCTCCGCCTAAGAAAGTTTGCGGGTTTGCGCTGACGTATTCCTTAACGGCGTTTATTAAATTATCCAATGTTGCATTTAACGTGTCAGCCGACGCAGAATTATAAACGACTCCAAACGTGTCGCAAAGATTTTGCAAAGTTCCACTTGCGATAACTGTATTTGTCGCACTGTCGGTAAACGTATATCCCGTCGTTCCGTATAAAACGCTGTACGCACCGGGGATATTGATTATAAACATTCCGAACGCGATACTGAGTAGCAAGTTGGGTTCGAACTTTTTGACGATAGCAAGATAAACTAAAAACGAAGCGATTATCAGCATTAACAACATGCCCCAAATGCCCATTTTATAGCCTGTCATTATGTAATATTCGGGTACGGGATTGGCAATACCCGTCGATTCCCATAAGTTTTTCAGCGATTCTACAAACCCTGCGCCTAAACTGTATATAACACTCATTCTCGACCCTCCTAAGCGATAGTTGCGATTATATCGCCGGAATTTATTTTCGCACCTTCGGCAACGCAAACGGTAACGGTACCGTCAACGGTAGCCGTGATTTCGTTTTCCATTTTCATTGCTTCCAAAATAACTATCGGTTGTCCTTTTTTAATAGCCGAACCGCTTGCCGCTTTGATTTTTAATACCGTCCCCGGCATCGGCGCAAGCACCTTTTCCCCATTACCCGCAACGACAGGCGTGGATTGTGCAACAGATTTTGCAACTTGTGCAGATGCACTTTGACTTACGGCAACCGGTGCGGAGCCCATTGTAGTTTCTTCGAGGGTAATTTCGTAAACTTTTCCGTTGACGTTGACTTTATACTGTTTCATCTTCGCCCCCTTACAGTTTTGTGACGGATTTTATCGTCACGTTTTCATGCGGTTTTCCGTCGTTTCCGCCGTTTTCACGCAAATATATCTCTACCGCCGATTGTATAGCTACCATAGTTTCGGCGTCGATTTCCGATACGGCAGAAGCGCTCGCCTCGGTATTTTCCGCCGCGGAAACAGTTTGTTCCGTCACTGTTTTCTTCGCCTTTCTCGCTTCCCGCTGTTTATTGATAAATTTAGTCAATTCTTGGACAATAACGCTTACCAAATATACGCAACCTATTAATAGTGCAAGTACGACGAACGTCATACCCAAACCGAGTACGGTCGTTATTCCACCGGTGGAAAATTTCTCTCCTACGCTTAGCGCGGACAATGCCATTCAAACCTCCGAAAAAAAGTTGTCTAGATTTAATTTGCCAACTTATCACATATAGCATTATATCCCAAAAATAAATCTTACGCAACTGTATTTGATAAAAAATCGCCCTTATTTTAGAGCGATTTTCAACTGTCGATTTAAATACGCGAAAGAACCCTTATTCTATTACCGCTTTTACGGAAATACGCCGTATCCTATCCGAAAAATAAAAGCAGATAGCTTCGTAAACAAACAAAAATCCCGCAACCGCAATAAGAAAAGCCTTTACGTTAAATTTATACGGCGTTATATTTTCAAAGTCCTTAAACACAACG
>CAYVEU010000239.1:0-2459 GCA_964450015.1 uncultured Christensenella sp.
CGTTACCTTTGTAAACAGGCGCAACGAAACTGTTTCCGACCCCGTGGAAGCGGGCAGTTATTCGGTAAAGGTCGAGAGCGCAGACAAAAACTACGTAGTAGGGTCGTTGCTTGAAGGCAACAATAAAATCGAACCCGTCTTTATAGTGGAAAAGGCGGTGGCGGAAACTTTGAATATGCCGAGGACCACGCCCATATCCGTAGGCGACAACCTGTCCAAGACGACGATAACGGGCGGCGACGGTTACGGCTTTGTAAAATACGAGAATTTCGCAAATCCCGTTTCGGGGCGTTTCTCGTTCGACGAGTCGTATAGGACGTTTACCACCGCGGGCAACTACTATCTCGATTTTACGTTCACTCCCGACGATTCGGACAACTTCGCGGTAAAGAGCTGGAAAGCGGCGGCGGGAGAAGGAATTTTGCTCGTAGTCAATAAGGCGACCGCGCAGATAACGGTCAGCGGCACGACGTTCGTCTATTCGGAAGGCTTCAAACTGCCGACGTTTAAGACCGAACCGAAAGAGGGCTTGAAGCTCGAACACAATATAACGTGGCGCGAATACGACCCGAGCGCTCCAAACTATATTCCGAACGGCAGCGACGTTGTCGACGTAGGCAGCTACGACTTTGAGGTTTGGGTATCCGAAACGGAAGAAAACTACACTTCTGGCCGCGTGCGTTTCACCTTGACTATTCAAAAGAAAGTTTTGGACATGGACTTTACGGACGGTGACGGCGCCGTAGTCAAACAGTACGTTATGACGTACGGAACAAACGCGCCGATGGGGATTAAACTGTACCCCAACGGAACGGACGGAAAGAACGGTTATCAGCTCAAAGACGAAATAATAGGCGGAGTTCGTATCGACTCGACGTACGAATTGCAGTACCGTTCTACCGACGGCGAAACTTACGTAAGCGACCGTGCGCCGACCGATATAGGTTCTTATACGGTTACGGCAACGCTCGTCAACAACAACTACACCGCAACGATGACCACTCTTTATAGGATAAATACAGGCAAAATAGAGAGTATCGAATTTGACGAGGAGTTATTGGAACGGCAAGTATACGGTTCGGTAATGGCTCCGAGAATTACCACCAAACCCGCGGGCGTCAGCTACTATATAATTTATCAGGGGACGGGCTTAGCCGTGCCGACCGACGCAGGCAGTTACAATATGACGGTTTACTTCGACGACCCGAATTACGAAATCCGTCAAGTGTCCGCGATATTTAAGATAAATAAGAAGAAAATAGGTGTGTCGGAGTTGCAAGTAGCCGACAAGATTTACGACGGCGTGGCGACTCTTACCGTCAGCGGAAAATTGCTTGACATCAATTTGGGCGACGAGGTTTATTTGTCGCTTACCGCGGCTACTGCTGAAAGGGACGTTGCCGTAGGCTATCACTACGTTGACATTACGAGCTACAAACTTTCGGGCTTGCAGTCTACAAATTACGAACTTATTCCGCCCGTGTATACGAGAACGGTATATATAGCCCCCGTAAGAGTGAATACGCCCGACGGAAATTCGTTTATTACGAGTACGACCGGCTTCAACGTGGGAACTACCGTGGAGTTTACAAAAATAAGCAGCGCAAAAGGCGGTTCGACGTTCTTTGAGAAGATGACGGGCAGGACGTCGGAGATAATCGGCTATTCGATAAAGGAAAACGGCGCGGACACTCTTATCGACAATGCGTTCAAAGTCTATATAGAAATTCCCGCGGAGTTTAGAGACGTAGACTTCGACGTGACGGGAATGGGCGCGTTGGAAGGACAAACGATAGTATTTTCGAGAGAGGGCGACTACATAACGTTCTACACTACGACGTCGGGACAAATAGTGTTCAAAAAGACGGAGTTCAAATACGGGACGGTCGTTTTGGTGTCGGCGGTTGCGGTTGCCGTCGTTGGAATAATAATATTGCTTATCCTCGTTCCGTTGCAGCATAGAAGAAAATTCGCAAGCGACGCCGAAAAAGAGGCTGTAAAAAAGATAAAAAAAGGACTGTAAGTCGATAATGAGCAAATCAACATGCCGTGGCTTGATAGTCACGGCAACGGTTTTATTAATACTTTGTGCATTTCTGTCAACGCCGACGGGCGGCGGCGCGAACGCGTACGTTTCCGAGAGCGATTTTTACTTGAAAACTTTCGAAATGCTAGGTTCCGCTCAGTACTATAACGCCACGGAGGGGTGTACGTATCGCGTGCCCATAAGTCGTTTGGCGTACGAAGATATAATAAAAGTGGAATACGACGTCGTACCGCTTATTTCGCCGACGGAGGAATTAGAAGTAGACGAGAACAATAAAGTAAAACCCGAACGCGAAGGGACTGAGCATTATACGGTTCTAAAATCCGACCTTGTAAAATACTCAAATCCCACCGAAAAGAAATACGCATATTTCGATATAACTGCGCATTTTTGGTGCGCGTTCGTCTTCACC
>CAYVEU010000240.1:0-2452 GCA_964450015.1 uncultured Christensenella sp.
TTTCCATCCTCTCGGGATATTTCGGCGCGTTGAACCGCACTCGATATTTCAAACGTCGCAACGACACCCATAAAAAGAACGAGCGCGTCGAAAACAAATAAAGTGTATTTATGTAAGCCGACTATCCAAAGTATAAGAAACAACAAACCTGCCATTATTATACCGCTAACCGTACGCTTAACCATTTACACCTCCGAAATTTCTTTTGATTTTTCCAAATTCCGATATTAGCTCCAACACGTCTTCTTTTGCGTAGTCCGGCCAAAGTTTATCGATAAAGAACAACTCGGAATATACTGTCTGTACGGGGAGAAAATTGCTCAGCCTCTTATAACCGCCGTATCTTAAAACAGCGTCGGGTTCAGGCAAACCGACGGTATATAAATTATCCCGTATTTCTTCCGACGTTACGGGAGAAAAATCGTTAAAATACAGCCGTTTTTTCAATAACCTGTCAAAGCAAGTCGCTATTTCTTCCACTCCGCCGTAGCCTATCGCAAACACGACCGTTTTGCCCGTATTGTTCATAGTGGCGGCTTCCAATCCGTTTATAACATCGACAAGCTCCTCGGGGAATTGAATAATATTGCCGATAAAACGAAGTTTTAAAGAATATTGATTTGCAAGTTTAGCTATATTGTGGGATAAAAAATACTTTATTATCCCCAATATATCCCCAACCTCTTTCGCGCTTCTGGACGAATTTTCCGTCGAAAAAGCATAGACGGTCAAAACGTCGATGTCCCAAAAAATAAAATCCTCTATGGCGCGGCAAAGCGCGTAAGCACCAGCCTCGTGTCCGACCGATCGCGGCTTGCCTTTTGCTTCTGCCCAACGACCGTTGCCGTCCATAATTATAGCCAAATGTTGCATTAAATTTTGAGTATCTCCGCTTCTTTCGTTTGTGACATTTTGTCAACTTCGGCTACTTTTGCGTTGATTTTCTTATCCACTTCTTCTTCGTAAGACTTTTCCATATCTTCGGTAAGAATCTTGCTCTTTTCCAAATTCTTCAATTCCGACATGGCGTCACGACGAATGTTTCTTATAGCGATTTTGCATTTCTCCGCATAGCTCTTGACGTCTTTAACCAACTCGCGGCGGCGCTCTTCGGTAGGCTCGGGGAAAATAAGACGAATATTTTTGCCGTCGTTATTCGGCGTTACACCGATGTTCGAATCGACAATCGCCTTCTCGACCTTCTTCATAATGCTGTTATCCCATACAGTTATCATGATCATACGCGCTTCGGGAACGGTAATATTAGCCACTTGATTGAGCGGCGTATCGGTACCGTAATACTCAACTGTGATCCCGTCCAAGATATGCACGTTCGCACGTCCTGCGCGCATGTTGTTTAATTCGGATTGCAAGGAGGCTATCGATTTCGCGGTTCTCTCTTCCAATTCTTCAAATAAAAGTTCTACTTCCATAATTTCGTAAGCCATAATCTACCTCATAAAATAATATTAAATATAATATACCATATCGGCGAATTTTTTTCAATCATTAATTAAAACATTACCTAATAAAATGAGCACGGCAAAAACGCAATTGCGTTGTTTGCTATGCTCGTTCAATTGGGTCCCGTCGCTTATTAGTCGATAATGGTCCCCATTTTCTCGCCGTTAAGAACCCTAACTATACTGTTCTTTTCGCTTAATCCAAATGCTATTACGGGAATCTTATTGTCCATACACAAGCTTACCGCAGTCGTATCCAAAGCTGTCAACCCCATTTTAATAAAATCGACGTATTTGATTTCGTCGAATTTTCTCGCTTCGGGATTTTTTCTCGGGTCACTGTCGTATATTCCGTCAATGTTTTTAGCCATCATCAAAACGTCGGCTTGAATTTCCGCCGCTCTAAGTGCCGCTCCGGTATCCGTGGAAAAATACGGATTGCCCGTACCGCAAGCAAAAATAACTACTCTGCCTTTTTCGAAATGCCTGATTGCTTTTCTCAAAATATACGGTTCGGCTATTCTCGTTATAGTCAAAGCAGTTTGCACGCGCGTGGGTATACCGTTTTTTTCGAAAGCGTCTTGCAACGCCAACGCGTTTATAACGGTTGCGAGCATACCCATATGATCGGCAGTTGTCCTGTCCATGTCCGTTCCCTGCCGACCGCGCCAAAAGTTGCCGCCGCCGACGACTATGCCGACTTGCACGCCTTGTTCGACCGCCGTTTTTATTTGTTCCGTTACTATTCTTACTTTTTCATTGTCTATCCCGAAACCTTGTTCGCCGGAAAGCGCCTCGCCGCTCAATTTTATCAAAGCTCTCTTATACATAACAAATCCTCGTTTTTATTATTTTCACTAAAATAAAAGGCTGTCCGTCAAACGAAACAGCCTTTATTCAATTTACTTTTGCAATTTTGCGACCTGAGCGTTAATCTCTTCGGCAAAATTGTCAACTTTCTTTTCCAACCCTTCGCCCATCTCAAATCT
>CAYVEU010000241.1:0-2448 GCA_964450015.1 uncultured Christensenella sp.
AATTTCTTTTCCTAGCGCCACGACCTCTTCTTCGTATTTTGCAAATTCTTTTTCCAACTCTATCAGCTCCGAAAGCTCCTCTTTTTTGTCGGGCTCGTACGAAGTTGTGTCTCTGGAAGCTTTCACAGCTTCTACCTTTCCGTCCAATACTGAAATTTGCGCAAAAGCGTCATCCAGTTCTCTATCCAACTGAACCAACATATTCTTTTTTTCTTCGAATGCTTTTTTGAAGCGTTGAATACGTTTTAACTCATCGGATTGACTTAATTCTCTCTCCATTCTGTAAAATTCCATATCAATCTTTTGATATTCCAAAATTTTTTCCAACTTTTCTAATTCCATATTTCACCTCTCTTATTAAACGGAGAGCCTATCGATTCGGCTTCCTCTATCCTTACATCTTTCAGCTTATCCGACACTACTTTTTTTATCAGTTTTTTAAAATAAGCTTCGCTACTATAATGCCCAACTTGTATTATAGCATAATTTAAATCTTTTGCCAACCTGGCGACGCTATGTTTTACTTCTCCGGAAATAAAAATATCCGCTCCCGCGCGATACGCCTCCCATAAAAAATCCGCGTGCCCCCCCCCTCCGTTTATAACGGCTGCCGTTTTGACAGTTCTGCCTAAATTCCCTACAGTCATAACGTTATCGTCGTCAAGTATACCGGCTATTCGTTTAGCGAGTTCTCTTAACGTGAGGGGCTCTTGCAATTCTCCTATCCTTGCCGAAGAAAGCGTTGAAATATAACGCACGTTTTCAAGCCCCAAAATTTCGGCAACACAATCATTTAAACCGCCGCTCGTGTAATCCACGTTCGTATGCGCTGAATATACCGCAATATCCGACTTTGCAGCTTCAATGAGCATTTTATTTAAAGGAACTTGATTGTCGATATTTTTCAATGCTCCCCATATGGACGGATGATGCTCGACTATTAGATTGCAACCTTTACTTTTCGCTTCTTTTACAACGTCGACGTTCGTATCGACCGTCACCAAAACACCCGTAAGTTTTGCTTCCGTATCGCCTATTTTCAGTCCGCAGTTGTCGAAATCTTCGGCGAGCGAAAGCGGCGCAAATTCCTCGATTATGTCTATTGCGTCTTTGATTGTAGCCATTTTTGTATCTCCTTATATTCGATTGCAAGTTCACTTTGCAACTTATCTTCCGTAACGTTTTGACTGCTCATTATATTTTCTATTCTTGTTTTTCTTTCTAAAAGTCTTCTTGTGTACTCGCCGCTCGGCGGATTGTTCCCTCCAAGAATAATTTGTTGTTCGGTATACCTGCATTGCCCTTTTTGGGCTACGATAATCGTATAATACTTACCGTCGAAGATAACGAAATCCTTTACTATCGCAAATTCATTTTCGCATAAAAACCGCCTTACGACGTGTGCGTCCTGATGGGGCACAAGAATAAATTTCGTATCTATAATTCTTTCGGAAAGTATTTTGACTATCTCATTACCGCCCATTCCAGCAATAACCACTACGTCCGGCACTTCGTCGAGTGGTTTTAAACCGTCCCCGCACAAAAACTCTATCTTTTGCGATAGTCCCTTTTCCTCAGCACACCGTTTAGCTTTAATTAAGCTATTAGGGCTTATATCAACGGCAAACGCCCTCTCTGCGCTACCGCGACCGAGGGCGTACATTACGAGTTTTCCGTGGTCGGTACCGATATCCGCCAACGTTTCAACCGTACCTATTTCGTCAACGATACTTTGCAATCGCTTGCTGAGATATGGCATTATTTATCTAGAAAATCTTTCAATTTCTTCATCTTATTGGGATGCTTCAATCTACGCAATGCCTTAGCTTCTATTTGTCTGATTCTTTCTCTCGTTACGTTGAACACCTTGCCGACTTCTTCCAACGTACGCGGGCGGTTGTCCCGTAAACCATAGCGCAAAATAAGTACCATAGCCTCACGCGGCGCAAGCGTTCCCAAAATTTCCTCTACTTGTTCTTTGAGCATTTTACTCTCGGCTATATCAATTTGCGAAGCCGCCGTCTTGTCTTCGATAAAGTCGCCCAAATGACTGTCGTCCTCTTCGCCGATAGGCGTTTCCAAAGACACCGGATCTTGCGCTATTTTCTGAATTTCAACCACTCGGCTCTCGGTAATTCCCATAGCTTCGGCAATCTCGGCTTGGGTGGGTTCTCTACCAAGCTTTTGCAACAGCGAGCGACTTACCTTAGTCAGTTTATTAATGGTTTCAACCATATGAACCGGTATACGGATAGTTCTCGCCTGATCGGCAAGCGAACGAGTAATCGCCTGTCTTATCCACCAAGTGGCATATGTCGAAAACTTAAACCCCTTGGTATAATCGAATTTGTCTACGGCTTTCATTAAGCCCAAATTACCTTCTTGAATAAGGTCTAAAAACTGCATACCGCGACCGACGTATCTTTTTGCAATACTGACGACCAAACG
>CAYVEU010000242.1:0-2444 GCA_964450015.1 uncultured Christensenella sp.
ACTATGTATTGCCATTTTTTTCAAGTATTTATATTGACGGACGGTAAATTTTTTTCCCAATAAAAGAATTAAAACGCTAAATATGAAAAAGATGACGAAATAAAAATAAAAAGTACCCTTTATTACTTGCAAAATTATACCGTTTACAAAAAAAGTAAGGCAACAAACTGTTGCCCTACTATATTTAGGTATGCGCCCTCAAAACTGTGACTTGTGGCTGAAACTCATACGGACTTCGATTCTTCTCGCTTAAAGCGAGCAGTTCTCAGACAAACATATGCGTTGCTCACAATTATTACTATAAGGTTCTTGTAACGGCGCACCTTAATACCAACTTTTTACGGCTTTATTATAACCAATTCCAAGCCTTGCTTACGGGCATAATCTATCGTTGATTTGGTTCCGCCCTCCAACCCGTTAAACAAAGCGATTAGTAATGACGAATTGTTTACCATAAACCTGTTTCTTTCCAACATACACTCCGCTCCTATGTATTCGTCATAAATACAACGTATACCGTCTAACTGCCCTAAAAGCTTTCTATATCTTTCTCTGTCTTTTGGAAACCATTTTATATCTTGCGTTTTGCACGGCAACGCTCCGATAATTTTAATGCCGTTGTACTCTCTCTTTAAGTCGATAACCGTTTCGGCGCAAATCATATCAAATCCGAGAGCCATGCCGCAAAGAAACGTTTTATATCCCCTTCGTATCGCCATTTCGATTTCAAATCGCAACGTTTCTTTCATCTCTTTACAGCGCATGTCTTCTTCGTTGAAACGCCACGGCAATTTTTGACTCCTGTGTCCGGTAAAACACGCCGTCGTAGAATTTAAAAGTTGTATATAATCGCCTATCTCTTTTTTAGCTTCTTCAAGCGAATTAGATTTTTTATCTTGCATATAATAACTCCATATTAGTTCGATTTATACTAACTATTGTAACATATAAAAAATGAAAAACAAAACAAATGTTTCGATTTATACTAATTATTTGTTTTCGTGCTTATGATAAAATGTAGTTAGTATAAAATGAAAGGGATTTAATAATGACACTAAATGAAGCTTTTGCAATAAGAGTTAAAGAAATCTTGAAAGAAAAGAAATTAACACAATACAAACTTTGTCAGCAAACAGGTCTATATCCCAGCACAATGAATTATATTTTTCATGCAAAGACAAAAGCGTCTAATTTTAAGAGTATGGCTTTGATTATACGAGAGCTCGGCGTTACTATGACTGAATTTTTTGACAGTCCCGTATTTGATTTTGAAAATCTCGATATTGAATAAGCAAGAATTTAGTTGCTATCCTCGCTAGCCTTAATAGGTTTTGTTTTATTCCACGGGCGACTTTTGTCAAGCCAACCGTTATCGTACCAATATTGACTGTCTAGACCCGCAATACCGTTTTTGCGCACCCGCTTTTGGATAAGTCGGCAAAGCTTAAACTTTATTTTCGTTATAATTTTCGTATGCGCCGATTTTGAATAATTGATTTTTACGAATTTTTCGGCAAGCTTATTTATTTTATCAGTCAAGCTTTTCCGCTTTTTTTCGGGCAAATTGTTCCACAAAGTATCGCTCATAAGCGAACTTTTGAACACTTTTATTTTTGAAATACCCCACCAAGACAGGCTGTGTGCTATATCCTTTGCCGTTGACTTTGCTCCTGCGCCGAGACATTGCGTAATGATAACGGCGCGTTTTCCACACATTTCCGCGGCGGGTCTGTGCGGCATCCAACGATAGGCGAAGTGGTCCAACAACGCTTTCATTGCGCCGGTCGTATGCATGACGTAGGCGGGAGACGTCATTACAATCAAGTCGGCTTGTAGAAGCGATTTTTCGATTGCGTTGACGAAAGAATAATCTTTACATGTATTTTCTCCACGCACAAAGCAGCTTGTGCACCCTACGCAAAAGGCAGGACAGTCTTTCGGCAAATAAAATTCCGTTATCTCTGCAACCGACCTGAAATTTTGCAAAAACAGTTCTTTCAATTTGTAAGTTACGCCGTGCTTTTCCGTGCCGTTTATTACAGTTATTTTCATTGTTGTACCCGTACTCCTCTACCTATGTTGCCAAATATGAAAAAAGAGCGCAATATGCATATCTTCCCCATTTCTTTACCAAACGGCGGAGAATAAATTTCACTGACTATTGTTTTTTGCAGTGTTTATTGAGGAGATGAGCATTGTTCTGATTTTCACATTTAAGCTATCGATATTTTTATATTGAACTTCGCTAATATACCCTGTCTTATATAAAAGTAATAGCCAGTATGAAGTTTCGTTTGATTCTTTTAATGCTATTTGCAATTTAGCTATAAAATCGGCTTTGCCGTGTGCATATTGCGCTTCGCAAATATTTGCACCGATAGACGTTCCGCTTCTACCTATCTGCCCCGAAATAATCGACTCGCGTTGTTCTTTTAATGATTTAA
>CAYVEU010000243.1:0-2400 GCA_964450015.1 uncultured Christensenella sp.
TCCCACAGTTCGGTCATTTCAATCTTTACGTATTGACCGTAAAAGCTCTGCGGATCGAGCAGCTCTCCCGTCTCTTCATTGAATGTGCCAAAATTGATTACGTTTAAGTTGGCTATATTCTCGAGGTCCGCGCGCATGCCGACTTTTGTCCAGTTTGTACCGTCCTCGCTTATGTAAACGGTTACTTTTTTTGCGAAGATACTGAAAGACGAATTATACTGACGCTGCGAAAATTCCAGAGACGAAAGGTAGGTAGGCGCGTCTAACTTAATTGTTAAATACGCCGGTACATATTGAATACGGTCGTCTTTCAGTATAGAATTACCTTTATCATCCACTATGCCCTTTTTAATGCTTATACTATAGTCGGTATGCCAATACGTGTTGGCGTTACCGTCGATGGCGTTTACGGCATAATTCTTTCTACTGTCCGTATCTGACGGCTGCGTAGAATAACCCACTATCGTTAAATAGTCTACGCTAATATATTTTCTTTCCTCGGTATTGCTGTCGGTGGTAAACGTGAATATCTTTGAGTCGCTCGCGGGATTTTTGGACGTACCCTTTACTCTTACCTCTACCGCTACGTTGCCCGAGCAGTCGGGGGTTGCTTCTTTAAAGGTTCTCCAGTTAGAAGCGGGGGTATAAGCAGTATCGCCTGTTGCCGTTACGGAACTCGAGCAATATCTCCATTCGTAAGTACCGTTGACGCCTATAAACCTGTTTTCCCAGTCGTTTGCGTACACGACGTCGGGCAGAGCGGGTTTTGCCGCCACGTCTATTTTATAGGCGTTGTTAGGGTCCGCCCCTACGATATAGACGTAAATATCGTTATCCGAAGAAACGGCGCTTATCTGATTTTCAGGCAACTTATAGATAGGAGCTTCCTCTTCGCCCGTAAACACTATTTCGTCAGACCAGGTTTTTTTGCCGTCCAAGCTATATCTCCAACGGAATCCGCTGCCCTTATAAGTATCCGACCACACGATGCAACCCGCGTTTTCACCGTCGAACGAGAAGTCCGCAACCGACGTATCGGTATTTCCGAGGAAATAGTTAACCTTAGACTTTGCCGCAGAGCTTCCCGAAGCTTTTGCCTTTGCCAATGCGTTGACTTCAACCGTTCTCATCTGCGAAACGAATATGGGGTTTTTGCGTTGAGCTGTAGTTGCCTCGGGGTTCGGATTTTCAGATGCGTTTAACACTCTGAACAGACAGTGCATAGCTACGGGGTGGTTCCACAGTGTATCGGCAATGCGATCCACCAAGCTGCAGAAATTAGTGGCGGTTTTAGCGGAATTTGCCATGAACGTCGTAGTGAGCCCGTACCATGCGTCAAGATTCTTTGGCTGAACGGCCAAAGCGCTTCCGTACAGCCTTTCCTGCTTATCCAAATCGCCCGCATATACCTTTGCAAGCCAGCAGTATTCTTCGGCTCTCACTAAATTATCGTAATCGTTTAAGCACGCCTGAGCCAAGTGGAAGTAAACGACGGTACCGCCTGAATTTCTCTGCCAATCCGCGTTGCCCCAACCGAGCAAATGTCTCTCGCCTTTGGTAGCCGCAAGCCACCCGCCGACGTCGTTATCTATCTTCCAGGAGCCGTTTCCGTTGGCGTCTTGACTGTAATACAAGATCGCCGCGTGTCCGGGCTGACCTATTACGTTTGCAGGGATGCCGCGGGAAGTACGGATATTATTACCGCTCTTGGAAATACCGCCGCACACCGAGCCCGTTTTGAACTTATTGTTAAAGTTCATCCAGACCTTCTGAATATGCGCCTCGCCTTCGCCGCTTCTCGAAACTTTTATTACGTAAGGCTCTTCGCCTTCACCTGCGGGCACGTGATATTCGGCATCCCACAGTCCGTAATGTTTTATATTTGTATTTCTGTGTTGGCTGTTTGCAACAAGGTCATCAGACAATACTTTACCGTAGTTATCGTCCTTTACTATTACCTTGCCATCGACTATAACCTCTCTGCTGTCTACCGAGAACAGACTGTTAAAATAGTCGTAGTTTGCGTCCGCATAGAATACGGGATTGCCGTAGTTGGGGTTGGTATATCTTACGTAGGAGTGTGGCGTGTATAAGTTTCCTACGTTGTTGGCGTTGTTTATTCTCGTCTGAACATAATCGTTGAGCCATATAATTGATTCGTCGTCGATTATGTTGCACATAAGCCAACGCATTTCTTCAACTTCCATGTTGCCGAACATTGTCATCGTCTCCGACTTCCAGCTTCCGTCAGCATTTCTAAGCGCAACGAATCTTTCGGTCTGATACATATATTTGAAGATTGCATATCTCCTGTAAGGGTCGGATGCGTTTTGAGGTTTTGACCCCTGCAAATAAGAGCCGATTGGACCGTCGTGCGTAAGCGCAACCGAGAACATCATC
>CAYVEU010000244.1:0-2399 GCA_964450015.1 uncultured Christensenella sp.
AGTCGAACACGCGCGTGCCCCAGCTCTTGTGCTCCTGCTTATATATGTCGTTGTACTCGTACTGGCAAGTCCCGTCGAATTCGTAAAGTCCGAAGCTGTCTTTGGGGAAATGGCTCAAAACGAAATCCATAATTACGCCGATTCCGGCGCTGTGGCATTTGTCTACGAAATACATAAAGTCGTGCGGCGTTCCGTAACGCGAAGTCGGCGCGAACAGCCCCGTCACCTGATACCCCCAGCTTCCGTCGAACGGGTGTTCGGTCACCGGCATCAGCTCGACGTGAGTGTATCCCATTTCTTTGAGATACGGAACGAGTTCGTCGGCAAGCTTATTATACGAGTATTTATTGCCGTCGGCATAAGTCTTCCACGAACCCGCGTGAACCTCGTAAATATTCATCGGCTGCTCGTAAGAGTTTTTCGTCTTTCTGTCGTCCATATACTCGTCGTCCGACCATTTATACCCCGCAATGGAATAAATCTTGGACGCGGTAGCCGGCGCGGTTTCCGAATGTGTGGCGTAAGGGTCCGCTTTGAGCCTGACGACGTGATCGGCGCCCTCTATCGAGTATTTGTAGTTGTCGAATTTCTTAATGCCCTTAACGAAACATTCCCAAATACCGGTACTGCCGAGTTTTTGCATTACGTTGGCTTCTCTGTCCCAGTTGTTAAAATCGCCTACGACGGAAACGCTGACTGCGTTCGGCGCCCATACGCGAAATCTCCAAAGCCTTTTGCCGTCCTTTTGTACGCACGTCACCGCAAAAAATTTATAGGACTCGTAATTCGTGCCCTCGTTAAACAAATATACGGGGTAATCATAAGTATTTTTTGACATCCGTCTGCCCGCTCCTTTTTCCCTTTGCCTTAAAGGGTTATTATTTCGAATTTCCCATTCGCCAAGTTTTTCAGCCTATCCGACTTGTCCTTAAACGCCTTACCGTCGTACTCGTATCCGAATACGGCGCAACCGCTTCCCGTCATTCCCGATATAAAACCGGCTCTTTCCACGGCTTCTCGCATAAGTTTAACCGTCGGATTAATCGCAACCGCCGCGGGATACAGGTCGTTTACCGGATAAAAATACTCTCCGCTCTTTAACGCCTTTACCGTTTCCTCGCCGCTTTTTCCCTCGCCGCCTACTTTATCGTAAGTTTCGTAACACTCCTTTGTGCCGACCCCGTCTTTGCATACGCAAACCGCGAAATATATCTTCTTCGCGATTTCCACGGGCGTCACTTCCTCGCCTATACCCCGCACCCTGCACGGCGCGTCGAAATACATCGCGCAAACGTCGCTGCCGACCGCAGCCAAAATAGCGGTATCGGTTTTGCCGTATTTAAAAAGCTCTTCCATTCCCCTTGCGACTCCCGCCGCGTCCGCCGACGAGCCTCCCAGCCCCGCGCCCTCGGGAATACGCTTTTTTATATCTATTTTTACGCCGCCCAAATTATATCTTGCCGCGATACGCTCGGCGGTAATAAGCGCCGTATCGAATTTGTATCCGCTCTCTTTTCCGTCGTAAAATACCGATATTTTTCCGTCGCAGCTTTTGGCAAGAGTCACGGTATCGTATAAATCGACGGGCGTCATAACGGTGTCGAGGACGTGCATATTGCCTCTCCTCCCCGTTATTTTCAAAGACAAATTTACCTTTGCCCTCGCTTGTATTTTTACGGCGGTATCCGCCGTCTTTAAGCCGTGCGTAAAATTATCCACTTTTTTCCATTATACTATTTATCGAGCCTGAGGTCAATATATAAACGCATATTTTATTTAAGTTAAATTATTATAAATATAGCAAATTATCACACAAACCGACCGGGATCGACAAGCGCCGCAAGATAATCGACTATTTGCGACTTGTCGTATACGTTCTCGTTTTCCAACCACCACTTAATCATGGAAATTACGCTTCCCGCATAAACTCCGCTGATAAGGTCGATTGGAATACGCAATTTATAGTCGCGTGCCTCGAAATTGTTTTTAAAACGCGCGCACAGCATGTTTTGAATTGCCGAAAGGCCTATCCCTTCCTCCGCGCTCCAAAGTTTTACGACGACCTCGCGGTTTTTCTCCAAATAATCGAGCACCGCGTCAACGAGCTTTTCGAAATACCCTTCCGCCCCCGGCTCGCCCGCATACTCGCTTATTTCGTCCGCTATGCGCTTGAAGCAGTACTTCAAAATACCGTATTTATCCTCGAAATAATTATAAAACGACGCTCTGGGAACGCCCGCGGCATTGCAAATTTCGATAACGCTTATGGCTACGAAATCCTTCTCCCTCATGAGCGTCAGCAGCGCGTTGTAAAATGCGTCGTGATTGCGGCAAGTTGCCGAATTATTTCTTTTCCGTTGTTTCATGTTCCCTCCTCATCGGCTTTTTTATTATAGTAA
>CAYVEU010000245.1:0-2397 GCA_964450015.1 uncultured Christensenella sp.
AAACTAGTCTATTAAGTATATAATAAAATTATCGCAATTGCAATAGTTTTTAACACGGTATGCGATTTTTTAAAGATATTGGTTGGCATGAACGATTGAAAACTACGCTTAATAGCTTTTAAATCATCTTTTGGGCAAATTATTAAAGCTCCAAAACCCTATCGCAAGTGATAAAATCGACGCCCATTGCGACAAGTTTTGCGGCTTCCGCCGCGTCGTTTACCGTGTACGCGCCAATCCACACGTTGTTCTTGTGCGCCCGCTTCACGCGCCCGTCGTTTTTCAAAAGCTTCTTGTTTACGCAAATATTGTAGCCCATTTTCGTGTAGAAAAACGCATTGGTCGAATCGGCGGTGAACAGCTGGATTGACGCGTAAGTTTTATAGTCGTAAATCCTATCCAAAACACCCTTGTAAAAGCTGCAAAAAACGTACCTGTTATAGTTTAAAACCGAGTTCACTTCGTTGAAAATCCGCTTCGCTTCCGCTTCTTCGAAATCGACTTTGAGTTCTATAAAAGCCTTTTTTCGGTTCTCTAAACACACGTAAAGGTATTCCTTAACCGTGGCTATGCGATATTCTTGCGCTTTGTCTATATCCGCTTTTTCTTTGGATACGTCAAGGGGCAAGTCCTTTATATCTTTATAGTCGCTTTTCGATATAAACACCGAATTATCGACAAATGGATTGTCGTCGTGACTGCACACGAAAACGCCGTCCTTGGTCATTCTTACGTCGGTTTCTATCCCCTGAAAAAACTTCTCTTTGCCCGCCGCTTCGAAAGCTTGAACGGTATTTTGAAAGTACTTGTCGCTGTACCCTCTATGCGCGATGAACTCCGTCCCCTCGCGCTCGTTCCACGACCCCGACTCGGTTTTATTCACCTGAATAAAGGCAAGCACACACCAAAACGCGACCAATAATACCGTCAAAAGTATTATAGCCGCGCTCGTTAGAAATTTTTTATTTAAAATTTTGTCTGAGAATTTCTTTTTTTCGGGCATAGCTCCGTTTCTTAGTCCTCTCGTCCGTCGTCCGCAACGGTTCGAACTTGTTCGTCCGCCGCTTCGGCGCTTTCGTCGGTTGCCGCCACCTGCGCTTCCAAACTCTCGTTCGGGATTTCGGCTTCGACTACGTTCCCGACGGTTTGTTTTGCCAAAATGGAGCTTATTTTCGCCTTGTCGAGTTTCAAGCGCGAGAAAATCAGCATACCTACGCCGACGAACACGACTACGCCGATACAAAGTATCCAGCCGATACCCGCCTTCGCGCCTTCGGGCTGAGTCGCGCTTCCGCTGACAAAGCCTATCGTTTCCAAAAGCGCGGTGGATACCGCGGTGACTATACCCTGTCCCGCTTTATAGCAGAACGTCATAACGCCCGCGTACGTTCCCGTCTTGTCCTCGCCCGTTTCGTCTTTTTGTATAACCACTATATCGCCGACCAATGCAAGCGGCATCGAGTACAGAACGCCCGTGCCCGCGCCCGCTATCATAAGGCAGGGCGCCAAAATCAACACGCCCAACCAGCTATGTCCGCCGCCGACCATCAATATTTCGTTAATGGGCTGACGGCAAAGGAACGCGATAAACAATAAAACGCAGCCTATAAAGCTTATAACCAGTCCGGTAAACATGGAAAATTGCTTGCTCTTTTTCTTTGCAAGCTTTGCCCACACCGGCTGACAGCCGATAGTCATCAAAAGCAGCGCGCCCATAAGTACGTACATCTGAACGGTTTGCAATTCGAAAGTAAAGGTAAACACGTTAAAGCCTAAGGATATAATAAGCGTCGCGCTCATCATTGCGACGACGTAACCTATCGCCAAAATCCGCATTTCTTTTACTTTAAACGCCGAGAAGAAATTGCGCAAAACCGCGCCCAAGGTAATCTGCCCGTTTTCCGCGCGCTTGCGCCTTAATTCCTTTCTTACCTGTATCGCGGTGACCTTTTCTCCGTTTGCTTCGCTTTCAAGCTCCGCTCTCACGCCTTTCGGGGTGAATTTTATCTTCGGGGCGTTGAGGTCTATTCCTTTTTCTTTTGCCTCCTGTTCGTCGCGTTCTCTTAAAATTCCGACGTAACGGCGGGTAACCACCATTAAAAACGCGCCCGTCACGATGCATATAGCCGTCGCCACCCAAGAAAAGTTGATATAACCTTGCGCAACCTGCTGACCTTTTCTGAATTCGTACAAAATTCCGTCAAACGTAACCGAATTGTTGTTGACCGTCACTTCCGCACCCAACTTTTGAACAAGCGCCTGCAATGCGGCGTCCAAGGTTTTTCCTTGCGCAAAGAGCTCGTTGCCGACGTAAAAGCCCGCGTATTTGTTTTGGAACGAGCCCATTAAAACGACGGGCAGGAGCATACCGACTATGTAGAAAACCGACCTTACCGC
>CAYVEU010000246.1:0-2396 GCA_964450015.1 uncultured Christensenella sp.
GTGGGGCGGTTTAAGTGAAAAGTGAAGAGTGAATAGTTAATAAGTAAGGTGAAGAAAGGGAATAAGGCTTATATCTTCTTGACTTATCCTTAACTTCGCGTTAGCGAAATATAACACCGCGATAGCGGTATATAACTCGGCGCTAGCCGAATATAACTTCCCGCAAGGGAAATATAACTCCTAAGCGTTAGCGACTGTGTATAAAATTCCGCGTATGCGTTGGTCGAAAGCGAAAGCGCCTTTATTGACTTATGTCACGATTTATGATAAAATTAAATCGTTTCGGAGGGTAAGTGGAATACAAAAAACAGCTGGTTAAATTCGATATAAGCAAGATAAACAATTTTGCGCTTATTCTCTTCATTTTGCCGTTTGCGGCGGCGGTTGCCGTCAATCTTTTGGCGTTCAAGCGTCCGCTTTTATTGACCGATGCGTTTTACTGGGATATTTTGATAGTTATCGCAATTTTTGCGGTCGGGCTGGTTTGCCACGAGGGGTTGCATGCGCTCGGCGGTATCGTTTTCGGGAAGGTCGAGCCTAAGGATATTAAGTTCGGCATTTTGCCCAAGCAATTTATGCTCTATTGCCATATAAAAACGCCGTTGAAGGTATCGGCGTATCAGGCGTTACTATTGTTGCCCGTAATAGTCACGGGAATAATTCCGCTGATTATTTCGGCGTTTTTCGGAAATATCTTTTTGGTAGTCGTCTTTGCCGCGTTGGTCAGCGGCGGGGCGGGAGATATAATTATGTTTAAAAGTCTTTGCAAGCTGAATAAAGACCAACTGATTATCGACCACGAGGACGCGCCCGCGTATTATTTGGTTTACCCGTCCGATAAACTGCCCGACGGCTTTATAGAAGTTACCGAGGAGCAGGAAAAGGAACTGAGAGAGGCTATGCAAGGCACGCCGAGAGGCAAAACGAGCGGCAGGAGCAATCTAATTAAGGTTTTAAGCGTATTGCTGTTCCTTGCGTTTACCGTTTTTATGGTTTTCTTTATCGCGCTTCTTATGAAGCTATTTTAAAATAAATTATTTCAACCGAAATTCGGCGGAGGATTTTTATGACGAAGCTCGACGAAAATTTAGTGGCAAGAATATCGCCAGTTGCAAACGAGGACAATATAATCACGGGCAAAAATTACAGGATAACCGTTTTAACCTCACAGCTGATAAGAACGGAAGCAGCTAAGAACGACGAGTTTTGCGACGAAGCTACGCAAACCGTTTTTTACCGCGATATGCCTAGGGTCGAGTTTGCCGCGGAAAAAAAGCGCGGCAAGCTTTATATAAAAACCAAACGTTGCCTTTTTGTATTTTCCGAGCGGAAAAAGAAGATAGTAAAAGTGACTTTGGACGGCGTAACCCTGCCGCTTTCCGACAAGGGAAATTTGGGCGGTACGTGCCGTACCTTAGATATGCGCGCAGGCAAGGTCGATTTGGGAAAGGGCATAATTTCCACGTCCGGATTGACTGTTTTGGAGGATAACGGACTTGCCGTGCGCGACGACGGCTCGATAGGTGAGAGGATGAAAACCGTAGACAAGTATTATTTTGCATACGGACACGATTATCACGGCGCGATTAAGGCGTTTTATGCGTTGACGGGCAGCGTTCTTATGCTCCCGAGATACGCGTTGGGCAACTGGTGGAGCAGATACCGCGCCTACACTCAAAAGGAATATCTCGACCTTATGGACAGGTTCGCTTCCGAAAATATCCCCATAACCGTGGCGACGGTGGATATGGACTGGCACTGGGTGGACGTAAACAAGCGATTCAACGCGAAATTTCCGCCTGCCGGCTTTATGACGGGTCCAGGTTGGACGGGGTATTCTTGGAATACCGAGCTTTTCCCCGACTACCGCGCGTTTTTATGCGCGTTAAAGGCGAGGAATTTGCACGTTACTTTAAATTTGCACCCGTCCGACGGCGTGAGATTTTTCGAAACGCAGTACGAACAAATGGCGCTTGCGTGCGGAATAGATTCGAAGACCAAGCAAACGGTAAAGTTCGATTTGTCCGACAATAATTTTATAAACAACTACTTTAAAATTTTACACAAACCGTATGAGGACGAGGGCGTGGACTTTTGGTGGATAGACTGGCAGCAGGGGAAGAAGTCGCAAATAAAGGGACTAGACCCTCTTTGGGCGCTCAATCACTATCACTACCTTGACAGCGCGAAGGACGGCAAGCGCGGAATAATACTCAGCCGTTTTGCAGGCGCGGGGAGCCACAGGTATCCGCTGGGCTTTTCCGGCGATTGCATTTCCGCTTGGTCGAGTCTTAAATTTCAGCCGTATATGACCGCGACCGCGGCTAATATCGGGTATGGGTGGTGGAGTCACGATATAGGCGGGCACAATTTCGGCGTTTGCGACGACGAGCTGT
>CAYVEU010000247.1:0-2370 GCA_964450015.1 uncultured Christensenella sp.
ACTCCCGAGCGTGGGTTCTCGTACATAAAGGACGCTCCGCTCGACATGAGAATGGATACCCAACAAAAATTAAGCGCATACGACGTTGTCAACGGATATTCGGAACACGAACTTTTAAGAGTACTGTACGACTTCGGAGAGGAGCGCAACACAAAGAGTATCGTAAAAAGAATAATTAACGCGAGGGAAAAAGCCCCGATAAAAACTACTTTGGAACTTGCGACGTTGGTGGCTTCGGCTTATCCGCCCAAAGAAAGATTTAAGCACGGCAATCCTGCGAAGAAGACTTTTCAAGCGATAAGGATAGAGGTAAACGACGAATTAAACGGTTTGGGTGAACTTATCAAAGAGCTGGCGTTAAGATTGAAGGTCGGCGGGCGAATGTGCGTTATTACTTTCCACTCTTTGGAAGACAGAATCGTAAAACACGCGTTCGTGGAGTTGGAAACGGACTGTATATGTGATAAGAGATTGCCCGTATGCGTATGCAACAAGCGCAGAGAGGCGATAATCATCACTAAAAAACCGATATTAGGTGAGAAAGAAGCAAACGAAAACAGCCGCGCGGAAAGCGCAAAATTAAGAATAATCGAAAGAGTATAGGAGGCGAAAATGAACAACTATGACAGAATGATGCTGGCGCAGCAAAAGAGATCACGTGGGGAAAGCGCAACTATTGTCGGAGCGGAAGGTAACAGCGCGACCGCAACTCGTCGTCCTATCGACTATTCGACGATGACGTTTAACGACTATATGTTGAACGTATTATACCGTACAGAGCCCTCGGAGGCACCCGTAATGAGTAAAGAAGATTTTGACCGTATGCGTGTAAGCAGCACCGGTGCGGTAGGCATTGAGCGCCCCGAGCGTGTGCAACGTTCGGTAGGTAGCGAACGCACCGAAAAGAAGAGCAAATTCAATTTGACAAAAAAAGGCAAAATAATTTTAGCGGTTTACGTCATTTTAATCCTCCTACTTGCATCTATATTAATAGTGAGCAACACGGTTGGCACGCCGGTAGTCGACAAGGAAATTTCAAGCAATGAAAAAATATCTGCGGCTTACGGTTCGTCCGATAATCCCGGAACGCAATATATTCGTGCTATGACCATAGACGAGGAAAAGAGCGAAGAAGGAGGATGGTTTGATAAACTGTGTGACTCGCTAAATAAATAAGTGAGGTCGCAGAAAAATTAAGTATTCGCATTTTAGACTTAAGAAGAGGTTACTTGCAGTTATGGTGTTAGTAACCTTTTTGTTTGTCGCAATAATTTTAAGGTTGGTATTCGTTACCGTAATAAACGGCGAGAGTTTGCAAATTAAGGCTCTCGACCAGTGGACGCGCGACGTGCCGATAACGGGAGAGAGAGGAAATATTTACGATCGCAACGGAAATCTTCTTGTGGATACCGAAACGCTTTATACGGTATACGTTAGACCTGTTTCCGTGACGGACAAGGAATACGTTGCCAAAGTCTTGGGGCAAGTTTTACATATCGACAGTGATGCAATTTATACGAAAATGACTTCTAAGGTCAGTGAAATTACCGTCGCAAAAAAAGTAACGAAAGCGGAAATGGAAGCGCTAATAAACAGCAACGTTACCGGCGTTTATTTTTCGCAAAATTTAAATAGAAAATATATATACGGCGATTTTATGACGCAAATACTCGGCTTTACCAACGTCGACGGAGTGGGCCAGTCGGGAGTAGAGGCGTATTATAACAAGCATTTAAAAGGAGTAGACGGATATATACTAACAGAAACCGATTTAGTCGGTCGGGAAATAGAAGGTAACGTAACCCGCTACGTGTCTGGGCGAAAAGGAAGCGACGTATACCTTACGCTGGATTATTCGATACAGAGCTTCGTCGAAAGTGCGGTGAGAAACGCATACGACAAGTACAACGCCGCAAATGCGAGTTGCATAGTAATGAACGCAAAAACGGGAGAGATTCTTGCTATGGCGCAACAGCCGTCATACGACTTGAATAATATTCCGCGCGACGACGTTACGGCATTGTTTACGAGAAGCAAATCAACTCTTGTCAGCAACGTCTACGAGCCGGGGTCGACCTTTAAAATTTTGACTGCGGCGATAGGATTGGATACGGGTTCGGTATCTACCGCTTATAATCTGTATTGCCCGGGATATAGAATGGTGGACGGACAACGTATAAAATGTTGGCGTACGATAGGGCACGGCAGCGAAACTTTTGCCGAGGGAGTACAAAATTCCTGCAACTGTTTGTTTATGGACGTGGCGCAAAGTATAGGCGTAAACAAGTTTTATTCGGGATTGGAAAATTTCGGTACCTCTGTCATAATAGCCACAGTTGGAGCATTTAGATCGGGGAAAATATCTATTTC
>CAYVEU010000248.1:0-2369 GCA_964450015.1 uncultured Christensenella sp.
ATCGCCGTGGGGGTGATATTTACCCAGACAGTCACCGACTACACGAGCCGATTTTTTGTACGGACCGTCGGGTTTCATATTGAGCTCGTTCATCGTAAAGAGGATACGGCGCTGAACGGGTTTAAGCCCGTCCTCTACACGCGGCAATGCGCGATCCAAAATAACGTATTCCGCATACGGCATCATAAATTCAGGTATCGCTTGCGACAACGGTTTTTCTATGATTTTTTCCTTGAAAGCTTCTTCCTTTACCGCTTGTTTTTTAGCACACATCTTCCGTTATCCTCCGAATTTTTCCAAAAGCGTATCGACTTTATTGAACTTTGCGTGACGGATAATGTATTCTTTTCGCCCGCCGGTTTCTTCCGCCAAAAAGATGTCGAACATCTCCGCAGCCTGCGCCGCATCGTCTAAGGATACGCGCATTAACATTCTCGTTCGCGGATTTAGCGTAGTGTCCCACAACTGCTCCTTGCTCATTTCGCCCAAACCTTTATATCTTTGAATATCGCCGCCGCCCGCTTTCATCTCGGTCGTTATGGCGTCGAGTTCTTCATCGTTGTACGCGTATTTTATTACACCTTTCTTTTCCACCTTGTAGAGAGGCGGCATACCTACGTAAATGTGCCCTTCCGTTATAAGTTGCGGCATCATTTTATAGAAAAACGCCAAAAGTATGGTTCGGATATGGTACCCGTCGTAGTCTGCGTCCGACAAGATTATAACTTTGTTAAATCTCAAATTATCAATGTTGAAGTCGCTGCCTGTGTCAGTTTCCAACGCGGCGATTATGGTCATAATTTCCGCATTCGTATATATTTTTTCGCGTTTCTTCTCTTTAAGAACGTTTAGAGGTTTGCCTCTTAACGGTAAAACCGCTTGTGTGCGCCTATCGCGCCCCTGCTTTGCCGAACCGCCTGCGCTGTCGCCCTCGACTATAAACAACTCGCATTCTTCCGCATTTTTCGACGTGCACGACGCAAATTTGCCGACGAGGGTCGCGCCGCTTATAGAATTGCGGTGACGTTGCTCCTGCTTAGCGCGTCTTGCTGCTTCACGAGTCTTTGCAGCGTCTATCGCCTGCTTTAATATAAACTCTGCAATCGGTTTGTTTTTCGTCGCCTTAAAAAATTCTTCGAGCTTTTCGGAGACAATGCCTTCGACTATTTGTTTTACTTCCAGATTCCCGAGTTTCCCTTTTGTTTGCCCCTCGAATTGTGCATTTTGCATCTTTATACTGAGCACCGCGGTCATTCCTTCGCGGAAATCGTCGCCCGTCAAATTCGCGTCTTTCGCCTTTAAAAAGTTGTTTGCTCGCGCATAATCGTTCATAAATTTCGTGAACGCGGTGCGGAACCCTATTTCGTGCGTACCGCCCTCAATCGTTCTTATGTTATTGACAAAGCTGAATATACGCTCTGTATAAGTTTTCGTATGCTGTACGGCGAGTTCCAAAGTAAATTTATTTCCCTCGCCTGCAATATAAAGCATTTTGTTCCTGTCTTTGGGGTCTACGCTGCCATTAATGTACTCCGCGTAGTCGATAATTCCGCCCGTATAAAGAAACTCTTCCTTAATACCGTCCTCGTCTCTGTTGTCGGCGAAAACTATTTTTAAACCTTTGTTGAGAAACGCCGTTTCGCGCAATTTATTTTCCAATTCATCAGCATTGAAAATAACCGTTTCAAAAACGCGCTTGTCGGGCATAAACGTGACTTTGGTACCCCGTTTATCCGTCTTTCCGATCACTGTAAGCGGAGTTTTAATCAATCCGCTCTTTACCGTACCGTTCTCTACCGGCGAATGAAATTCCTCTCTGTAAATCTTTTTATCTCGGTAAACTTCAACGTTTAACCATTCGCTTAACGCATTGGTTACGCTCGCACCGACGCCGTGCAAACCACCCGAAAACGTGTATGATTCGTTGTTGAATTTACCTCCTGCATGCAAGCGCGTGAAAACAAGTTCCAACGCAGGCACCTTTTCTGTCGGGTGTAAACCGACGGGAATTCCGCGCCCGTTGTCCTCTACGGTTGCAGAACCATCCTTATTTATCGTAACGTATATAGTATTCGCATATCCGTTTGCCGCTTCGTCTACGGCGTTATCTAATATCTCCCACAATATATGGTGCAAGCCTCTTACGTCGGTCGTGCCGATGTACATACCCGGTCTGGTTCTTACGGGTTCCAACCCTTCCAGTACGTTTATCGAGGCGGCGTCATAATTAGTTTTAGCCTTTGCCATCCGTTCCTCCCTGCTATATATTCCGCTGATTCATATAGAAAAACACATTATATTGTATCATACCCTAATAGTAATGTCAATTCACTAATTCGCCGATTTTTTACAAAAAACGACTGCCTTTT
>CAYVEU010000249.1:0-2360 GCA_964450015.1 uncultured Christensenella sp.
TTCCCTTTGCCGCAGCAAAAATAAGTCCCTCAATTATATTCTTCAACATCTTTTATCAGCTCCTCATCGTTTTCCTTCAATTCGTCGAATTTATCCTCCGAACTGTGTTCAAGCAGTATATCTCCTTCGTCGCCTTGTATTGCAGTTGCAACTTGTTTTTTTACGACTTCCAAAATAGCAAGAAAAACGTTTATTATTTCGATTTTAGTATAGTTTTTTTCAAAGAGCGAGAAAAAACTCACTGACTTTTGCGTTCTTACCGTAGAAGCTATTTCTTTAACTTTATCCGCTACGGTGAAACGTTCTTTTGTTATCGTCTTAGGCACGTTGTCCGTACTTCTGTATTCGATTTGTTCCAAAACGCGTTTGTATGCGTCCACAAGCTTTTCCAGCGTAAGATTTTTTGCCACCAACTTATAGTCGCTTTCGTCGTAAACCGGTTCGTTATAGAACAAATTTAGCGTTTCGAGAGGCTTTAATTTTTCGGGAAACGATAAAAGCAATCTCTTTTCCACGTCGGATATGAGTTGTTGCTCCATTTCACGCAATTCTTCTCGATAATCGTCGTAACCCTCGTCAATAGGAACTATTTTCGACGCTTTAATTTCAATCAGCGTAGCCGCCATTATTATGTATTGCGAAACGTATTCGTAATCCAGTTCTTGTAAATTTTTGACGTATTCAACGTATTGACGGGTAATATCGCTTACGAAAATTTCCATTACGTTTATTTTCGACTCGCGCACCATGTGCACGAGCAAGTCTATCGGACCGTCAAACGCTTGATTATCGATATGAAATTTTACGTCTTCCAACGTGCTGTTAATAAAACCGCTCATTATCCTATCACCAACTCAATTAGCATTAGTATTGCCCTGTTGACCCAATAAAAAATATCGGCTTGGGGTATCCCAATTGCACGAAAAACATTTCCGAGTACGACAAGCGCAAGCAAACAATAACCGCCGTAACGATACATAAACCGCGAATAGCTATTTCCGGGCTTTAAAAATACGTTTAACAGCCTAAATCCGTCCAAGGGATATATCGGCAACAAATTAAAGCACGCGAGCATAAAATTGATTTGCACAAAGAACATTAAGAAATAATACCCTAGCATTTGAAACAAAAACGGGACAGTTCCTATATTTATTATTAAAAACGGATATAGGAAAAACAATAATAATAAACCCACTCCGCACATTATAATATTAGACGTCACACCCGCCAAAGATACTAACGCCATATCGCGTTTATAATTATTAAAATTGTTGGGATTAATCGGTACCGGTTTAGCCCATCCGAAGCCAACCAAAACTATCATAATAAGACCGATAGGGTCGAAATGCACCACGGGATTCAGGGTAAGCCTATTGGCAAGTTTAGCCGTCGGATCGCCGCATTTAAGCGCCACGAAGCCGTGGGAAATTTCATGGACGATAATAGCAAGCCCCGCCGCCAACGCCAACGACAATACGCAAATCAATATTTCGGCGGCACTTGCCCCGCTTCTAATCAAACTGTAAATAAACATTAAACTACCTCGTTAATAATATTAACAATTATCGGTAAAAAAGTCAATTATTCGTTAGCGATAGTAAAAATGCCTTTTTCCACAAACCGATTCTCATAATTCACATAAGAAAAAGCGGTCTGATTAGACCGCTTTTCATTTTATCGTCGAATAAATTAACGTTTCTTCGACAACCACTTTTTCAAGACCTTTTCCAACGCGTCTTTAAAGTTCAATTTATCGACGTCGTGTCTTGAATAGATTTTACCCTCGCAAATAATTTCGCCGTTTTTATCGACTACTTTTACCGTGCCCAAAGGCGTTTCTTTGGATATAGGCGCTTTAATAGTATCGGCTAAGTCAATTTGTACGTCATACGCGTCGGGAGCGTTTTTCCGTGCAAAGAATTTTATATCCCTATCTACGTAAATATCGACGCTCTCTTCTTTGGAATTTTCCACTTTAATATCGTTCGGTATGCTCTCTCCGGCTTTGATTAAAGTTTTGATACCGTAATTTGCAAAGGAATAATTGAACATATCCGTCATTTCTTTAAAACGCGCTTTACTGTTTTCCGCACCTAAAACTACGGCTACGACTCTCATTCCGTCACGCTTTGCGCTTGCGGCAAGACAGTGCTTTGCCGCGTCCGTATAACCGGTTTTACCCGCGTCGCAATCCTTATAGAACCTTATAAGCTTATTGGTATTGACCATTTCCGTTACTCTCCCGTCGGGGTGAGTATAGTTTTCCAGCCATATTCCGCTAAACTGATAATAATTTTCCTTAGCCAGCAATTTGCGAAACATTATAGATACGTCTTTCGCCGTGGAATATTGCTCTCCCG
>CAYVEU010000250.1:0-2343 GCA_964450015.1 uncultured Christensenella sp.
GGGGGGAGTATATTTCCGCGACGGCGCTCGCAAACAAGCTTAATTTGGGCGAAGTGCAGGTAAGAAAGGATTTGGCGTCGGTGAGCGACGCGGGCAAACCAAAAATAGGCTACAAAGTCGCTACGCTTATAAGTCAACTGGAAGTGGCGCTGGGGTACGATCGCGTGAGCGAGGCGGTAATAGTCGGCGCGGGGCGTCTCGGGAAGGCGCTTTTGGATTATAAGGGATTTGCCGAATACGGCTTTAACGTCGTCGCGGGATTCGATACGAGCGAAGCGGTTTGGGGGAGCACCGAGGGCGGTAAGCCTATATACGGAATGGACAAGCTCGCGGAAATTATTTTTGCGGAGCATATAAAGATAGGAATAATTACGGTTCCCGCGTCGGGCGCGCAGGAAATTTGCGATAAACTGATAAAAAACGGCGTGATTGCTATATGGAATTTCAGTTCGGCGCATTTGGACGTGCCCGAAGGGATACTGGTGAGGAACGAGAATATGGCAATTTCGTTGTCTATGCTCGTTCAACATTCATAAATATGGTATTGATTTAATAACTAAATAAATTAACCTATAAAAGGAGACACATTATGGAAGAAAAAAACACTTACGGAATTGTGGATAGCGTGGAGAAGCTGGAAGCCAAGCTTGCGGAAGTTCGCGCTGCACAAAAAAAGTTTTCGACTTTTACGCAAGAACAAGTTGACAAGATTTTCTTTGCGGCTAGCGTAGCTGCCAATCAGGCGAGAATTCCTCTTGCTAAAATGGCGGTTGAAGAAACGGGTATGGGCATCGTAGAGGATAAAGTTATCAAAAACCACTATGCTGCCGAATATATTTACAATACCTATAAAAATACCCGTACTTGCGGAGTTATCGAAGAGGATAAGGCGTTCGGAATTAAAAAGGTTGCGGAGCCTATCGGCGTAATCGCGGCTGTTATCCCCACCACGAATCCCACTTCGACGGCAATCTTTAAGACGTTGATTGCGTTGAAAACCCGTAACGGTATAATAATCAGCCCGCACCCGAGAGCTAAGAAGTCCACTATCGAAGCGGCTAAAATCGTTTTGGAAGCTGCGGTTAAGGCGGGCGCGCCCGAGGGCATTATCGGTTGGATAGACGTTCCGTCGCTCGAAATGACGAACCTTATTATGAAGGAAGCGGATATCATTTTGGCTACCGGCGGTCCCGGAATGGTTAAGGCTGCTTATTCGTCCGGAAAACCCGCTTTGGGCGTTGGCGCAGGCAACACCCCCGCTATTATCGACGAATCGGCGGACGTGGTTTTGGCTGTAAACTCCATAATTCACTCCAAGACTTTCGACAACGGTATGATTTGCGCGTCCGAACAGTCCGTTATAGTTCTTAACGAAGTTTACGAACAGGCTAAACAGGAATTTATCAACAGAGGTTGCTATTTCTTAAAGCCGTCCGAAACCGAGAAGGTAAGAAAGACTATAATAATCAACGGCGCGTTGAATGCAAAAATCGTCGGACAACCCGCTCATAAGATTGCGGCGCTTGCAGGGGTAAACGTACCCGAAAGCACGAAAATTCTTATCGGCGAAGTTAAGAGCGTGGAACTCAGCGAAGAATTCGCGCACGAAAAGCTTTCGCCCGTACTTGCAATGTACAAGGCTAAGAATTTTAACGACGCTTTGGATAAGGCCGAGCAGTTGATTGCCGACGGCGGCTACGGTCACACGTCTTCTCTGTACGTCAACGCAGTGACCGAAAAGGAAAAGATCGACGAATTTGCGGCGAGAATGAAGACCTGCCGTATCTTAGTAAACACTCCGTCCTCCCAAGGCGGTATCGGTGATTTGTATAACTTCAAACTTGCGCCCTCCCTTACGTTGGGTTGCGGTTCTTGGGGCGGTAACTCCGTCAGCGAGAACGTTGGAGTTAAACATCTTATCAATATTAAAACCGTTGCGGAAAGGAGAGAAAATATGTTGTGGCTCAGAGCACCTCAAAAGGTGTATTTAAAGAAAGGCTGCCTGCCGGTGGCTTTGGACGAATTGAAAAACGTTATGGGCAAGAAGAGAGTATTTATCGTTACCGACTCCTTCCTTTACAATAACGGTTACACTAAGAGCATTACCGATAAATTGGACGAAATGGGCATCACGCACACCACGTTCTTTAACGTTGCGCCCGATCCTACCTTAGCTTGCGCAAAAGAGGGTACGGCTGCAATGAACGCGTTCAAGCCCGATTGCATTATCGCAGTAGGCGGCGGCTCCGCTATGGACGCAGGCAAAATTATGTGGGTAATGTACGAGCATCCCGAGGTTGACTTTATGGACCTTGCTATGCGCTTTATGGACATCAGAAAGCG
>CAYVEU010000251.1:0-2331 GCA_964450015.1 uncultured Christensenella sp.
ATCCTTTCAATCCCGAAGCCGTATTGGCGGGCGGAGAGGAGCACGCGCCCGAAGAGGGGGCGTTTGACGGCAAGGAGTACGAGCCGATAGAAGGCGAGCTTTCCAAGGATATAATATCCGAGCTTATGGGCGACGATTTCGACGTCGAAGCAGCGGAAGGCAGGGAGAGGCTGGAAGCGTTAAGACAGCAGGCGACGACCATTAAAGGAGCGGTTGCGCTGACCGAGCCGATAGTTTACTTCTACAACGCGGCGCGAACCAACGAGAACGAAATAGCGTACGTTACGGTTCAGCAGGTGCTTAACGACAAATTTTTGGGAAAAATGCTGCCTCAGCAATTTTTTGCGGTTGCGGAGGGGAGCGAGAGGATAGAAACGCTCAATCTTCTGAGCGTAAAAGAGGCGGCGACCGACTGTGACAATAATCCGAACACTTTATTCGTCACGCAGTGCTCGGCGCGGTTGCTTATCAAAGAAACCGTTTTGCAACGCCTTATAAAGAACGCGAAAACCGAGAACGGGAATTTGGTTTTGGCGTTTGACTGCGCTTTACTGGAAGCGTTGGGGGAAAAGGGCTTGACCGGTATCAGGCGGCTGGCGGAAAACGATATAAAAATTATGATAGACAACACCGAGAACGCGGGGCTCAAAGTGCTTACCGAGTACAACTTGGACTTTTTGCGGTTCGACGCTCGGTATTATAAGGAAGAAGACGTCAAGAAGACGGCGCACCTTGATATGGTGGTGGGGTATGCGAAAGTTCAGGGCATAAAGACTGCCGCGCTTTACGTCAATACCGTAAAAGAGGCGAAATATTTTCTGTCTCACGGGGTGGAGAATATCGAGGGCGACCTTGTGGGAACGCCGGTGAGAATAATACAAAACGCAATCAAAGAAGCGAAGAAATTACCGCTTATTAAATAGGGAGAGAGAGAAAACAGTGTTAAAAATTACGGAGCGTGGCACGACAATGATAGTCAATATCGTAAATGATGGGAGCGTTTGCGCCGAAAAGTGTTGTTTACGAAATAAAACGAGGAGCGCGAAAGAGAAAGACGAACCCCGCTGATTTACGATAGGAAAAAACAACTTTCAACCCGCCGCGACCGTAAAAAATAAATCAAAAAAATAAAAATCATAATTCTTAAAAGGAGAGAAAAATGAAAAAGACAATGAAAAAATCTATGCTCGTAACCACCGTACTTATGGTGTTACTGCTTATCGTAGCTTTGTCTACGGCAACCTTTGCATGGTACACCGCACAGAGCAACGCTACGGTTACCGAAACCACGGTTACGTCGGCTAATTCGTCTAGTGCGTCTTTGGTTATCGACGCGACGGCAGCGACTAGCAACACGGCTAGTCAATCCTCTGTAGACATTACTATGACCCAAGCGATTGAGCCTGCTATGTACAATGCGGGTGAAGCGCCTACGGTTGGAACGACTACTTATGATGATTTTAAAGCGGCGTTTATTACGTATACCGTCGATAACGGCGGTAAATATACCGCTGCGCCCACGACGACTAACGTTGCGGCTATCACTCAGACTGTCGGCTCAACGACCACTTCCACAGGTGATTTTTATGTAACCAACGTCGGTGGTGTTAACAGCAAGATAACTGCTACCGTTAAAATCGATTCTAACTACTATGCGGCAAAAACCGTTACGGCAGGTGCTTCGGTTGCCAACCTTTATACAAAAAATGCGACGACCGGGGCATATGAAGATGCTACCGGAACTGCGGTAGATGGTACCACCTATTATGAATTGAAAGCGAACGACTTTTTAAGAGTTGCTATGTTCGTGGATGGAAAGTATGTTGCAACGTGGGCTTCGGCGGGACAAACGGCAGTTAAAATTTCCGATATTGCTTTGACCGGCGACACTGCTCCGAAGGCGGGCGACACGCCGTCGGAGCATACTAGTTATACTGCTACCGTGAGTGGTTCTTCCGCAGATGTGGCGGCAAGCGTTGCGCCTATGGGCAACATTCGCGTTGAGCTTCTCGCTTGGTTTGAGGGCGATAGCCACACCAACGCTTATGCAGGAACCGGTGCGTTATTTACCGTTACGTTCAACGGTGCTAGTGTTGACTAAGAGTAACGAATTACAATATTGACTATCTGATTACTTACCCGACCTCTACGCGCGTTGCGTAGAGGTCGGGAATAAGCATTTTCGCAAAGAAAATGCACCTTATTTTATTTTTTACGCGCGTATGCGTGTATGGGGGAACGAATTTGTGTACCGACTTGGAATAGTCGGGATAAGTTGGGAAATTAACCGACCGAACAGGTCGGAGGGAAATACATTGCGCAATTTTAGAA
>CAYVEU010000252.1:0-2309 GCA_964450015.1 uncultured Christensenella sp.
AAGTTGCCGAATTATTTCTTTTCCGTTGTTTCATGTTCCCTCCTCATCGGCTTTCTTATTATAGTAACACAACATTTGGACTTTTGTCAATCTTTATTTGCCGTCACGCCGCCTTACGCTCGCCCGAAAAGCACGGAAATTTTCATAAAAGTTAGCCCCGAACTGCTTGAATCGTTCCATTTTAAATATCGGAGTTTAGGCTCTTTATATTGCTATTTGAGATACCTTAATAAAGAAATATATTGTTAATGGATTTTCGCATCGCAAAAGGGAACGCCGCAAAAAAAACATATTGCCGCCGAACCTCGTTCGGCTGCCGAAACGCAAATCGGGTACGGATTAATATAAATAATTTTTCGATGCAAATTAACGCTTTTTATTTACGGTTAAACCTTGACTTTATACGGTTTGTTAATTATAATATTATAGGCGCTGTCCTATATGGACAGCCGACAAACGAAATCTATTTACGAAAATTCAAATACGGAGGTTCAGATGAGTAAGAAAATGACCATTGACGGGAATACCGCCGCAGCTCACGTTGCGTATGCGTTCAGCGAAGTAGCGGCAATTTACCCCATCACACCTTCCTCTCCTATGGCGGAAAACTCTGACGAGTGGGCTGCGCAAGGAAGGAAAAACATGTTCGGACAAGAATTAAAGATTGCCGAAATGCAATCGGAAGCAGGCGCCGCCGGCGCGGTGCACGGTTCTCTTTGCGCAGGCGCTTTGACCACGACGTTTACCGCTTCGCAGGGACTTTTATTGATGATTCCGAATATGTACAAAATAGCGGGCGAACTTATGCCGTGCGTATTCCACGTTTCCGCGAGAGCTCTCGCCGCGCACGCTCTTAACATTTTCGGCGACCACGCCGACGTTATGGCTTGCCGTCAAACGGGCTTTGCTATGGTTTGCAGCAACTCCGTTCAAGAGGTTATGGACCTTGCTCTCGTTTCTCACCTTGCGACGCTCAAATCCAAAGTTCCCTTCTTGCACTTCTTCGACGGTTTCAGAACCAGCCACGAAGTCAGCAAAATAGAAGCTATCGACTATGAGGATATGGCGAAGTTGGTCGACATGGCCGACGTTCGCGACTTCAAAGCGCGCGCTCTCAACCCCGAGCACCCCATTCAAAAGGGCACCGCGCAAAACGGCGACATCTATTTCCAAAACAGAGAGGCTTGCAACGTGTACTACGAGAAAGTTCCCGCAATCGTGGAAAACTGCATGAAGCAAGTCGAGTCTATCACCGGAAGAAAATACAACCTGTTCGACTACTACGGCGCGGAAGACGCGGACAAGATAATAATAATGATGGGTTCGGGCTGCGAAGCTTGCGAAGAGACCGTCGATTATTTGAATGCGCGCGGAAATAAAGTAGGACTTGTCAAGGTCAGACTTTACCGTCCTTTCTGCGTAGAGAAATTAAAGGCGGCTATCCCCGCTACCGTCAAGTACATTACCGTCCTCGACCGCACCAAAGAGCCCGGAGCTTTGGGCGAACCGCTCTACCTCGACGTTTGCGCGGCTTTGAGAGGCTGCAATTACAAAATAGTCGGCGGACGTTACGGAATGGGCAGTAAAGAATTCAACCCGACCATGATTGCAAGCGTATACGCCAACATGGGCGGAGTTTTGAAAGACCACTTCACCGTCGGTATCAACGACGACGTGAGCCACACTTCCCTCCCCATGGGCGAGTTCGTAGACGCGGCTCCGGAAGGAAGCATCTGCTGCAAGTTCTACGGTTTGGGCAGCGACGGAACGGTCGGCGCAAACAAGAACTCCATTAAGATAATCGGCGACCACACCGACAAGTACGCGCAAGGCTACTTCCACTACGACTCCAAAAAGTCGGGCGGCATCACGATAAGCCACTTGCGTTTCGGCGACAAGCCCATTAAGTCCAGCTATCTTATCGACAGCGCGGATTTCGTAGCTTGCCACTGCCCGAGCTACATCTACCGTTACGATATGCTCAGCGACTTAAAAGAAGGCGGCACGTTCCTTCTCAACTGCATCTGGACTCCCGACAAGTTGGACAAAGAACTCCCCGCATCCGTCAAGAACGCAATCGCCAAAAAGCACATCAAGTTCTATACTCTCGACGGCAACAAGGTTATCGCAAACATAGGCGCGACCAAGGGCGTCAACACCGTTATGCAAGCGGCGTTCTTCAAGCTTACCGAGGTTATCCCCTACGATAAAGCCGAAGAGTACATGAAGCAAGCTATAAAGAAGACCTACGGCAAAAAGGGCGACGCGGTAGTCAATATGAACTACGCGGCAGTCGACGGCGCTATCGC
>CAYVEU010000253.1:0-2289 GCA_964450015.1 uncultured Christensenella sp.
TCGTCTTCCGGAAAGTCGCGCCTTTCTCTTAACAAATTTTCGTTTTGGGTTATAGTTGCGACGACTTTGCTTTACTTTCTTGCAATGCTTTTTCACTTTATACACTTTAACCATTCCGCTGCCTTAGTCGGCTGGCTTCAAGGAATTGCTACGGCTTGCGCAATCATCATTGCCGCAATTTTAGCTTGGCGTTACGTTGCGAATAAAGCAATCGTTTGGAAAGTCCTTTATATATTGTGCATGATAGCCGTAGTCGCCTTCATTATAGTTCCGTTAGTCATCTAGTAATAATCTCGAATAAAGGAGAAAATAAAATGAAAAAACTCAAAAAAAGCACGTTTTTAACTGATTTTAAGAACTTTATCACCAAAGGCAATATCGTTGACCTTGCCGTAGCGGTAGTTATCGGCGGAGCGTTCAGCGCTATCGTAAACAGCTTGGTGAACGACATTATAATGCCCCTTTTAACCTTGGCGACCGGCAACGGCGTTCAAGGATTGGCTATTCAGCTCAATCCGTCAGTTCCTCAGTTGCTTGAAGACGGCACGGCCAATCCTGCCGCAATTTACTGGAACTACGGCAACTTCTTGCAAGCGATTATCAACTTTTTAATCATAGCTCTCTGCATCTTTACCGTACTTAGAATAATGATGAACCTGAAAAAAGTCAGCGACAAAGTCATCGACAAGCAAAAAGCGGCTATTCAAAAGAAATTAAAGAGCGGTGAAATAAGCGAAGAAGAAGCTGCTGCGCAGGTTGCGGCGGCGGAAGAAGCGGCAGCAAAAGAAACGGTTGCAGAAGAACCGAAAGAATCTACCGAGGACATACTCCGTCAGATCCGCGACGAATTAAAGCGTTTGAACGCGGACAAAGCCGACGAGAGCGAAGACGCCGAATAATTTAGGTATAGCGTTAACACATCGGGCTGTCGTTTGAAGCGACAGCCTTATTTTTTATATTAATATTTTAAAAATATACTTATACGCCGCCTTTTTTGGCGGTTCTTTGGCACTTGAAATGTTACCATTTCCGTATACTTGCGGAATTATCCGCTATAGGGAGGTATTCAATGCGAAGATTTAAACCGTTAATAACAGTTTTGTTAGTCGTTCTTTGTCTTACGGCTTGCGTTTTTCTTACCGTCGCTTGCGGTGACAAAACAAATTCTAACGACCCTAACAATAACAACAATAACAGCAATATCAACGATAACAATGACCCGAACGGCCCCGGCGGTCCCGATAGCGGCTCGGTATATCCGATTATCAACGTAGAATTTTCGGATATAACCATAACGGGCAAAATGGGCGACGAAGCGTCGAACGCCCGAATAAGCTACAAAGGTACATATACGATATACGCGACGCAATCCGACGTTACAAAAGGAAACAGCTTCGCGCAAGATACAAAAGAATGTTCGTTTAACTATGGCTCGAACAACTCTGCCGATTCGAACGGCGACAAATTGCCCGACAACAGCAACAAATTGTATATCGACGACGATTTCAAAACGAACGACGGTTTGCGCGATATGATTTTTAAGGATTTTACAAAAAACAGCGACTTGCGCAAGGAAATATCCGCATTTAACGCAAGATACGGCTCAACGGTAAGCGAAAGCTCGATTATTTCCTACTGCGGCAAAGTCGACGAAGCGGGCAACCTTAACAACTATTTTCGTCCTACGTTAAACGAATCGAATTTCGCCCTTGCCGACAACGAAAATTCTCCGGTTGAAATTTCCCAGTTCTCAACCGCCTTCGGCGCGTTCAGGCGTTGGGACTTTAACAATAATACGTTCTGGCTGCTCAACCGCACTCAGCGTAATTTGACCGCCGCAGACTGCGCGGATTTAAACCCCGCCCTGTACGATAACGACGGTATAAAGTTTATAGCTAAAAATACGTCTATAAAAATAAAGGAAAAAGGCGTATGGTATAAAATTAATTTTACCGTCAAAGCGCCCGACGAGCATGATTCTATAACTTTGCGCGATACCGATATTTATTATGCGACAAACTTAAGCGACAAACAAATATATATGGAAAGCGACAAGCTGACCCTGTGGGACGGAACCGAGCTAGACAAAGATATGATTGTCGGAGCGGGAACCGAGGGACTCAAAATTAAATTATATAATGATGAGACCCTGACGGATTACGAGGTCTGCGACGTGCGCGTTGCCGGCATAAAAATGCCTAACGACTGCACGGTAACGTTGCCGTCTAGCATAAGCGTTGCGGAAATCGACGAAAAGCTCACGGAAACCGTAATCGAGCTTTCCTACGA
>CAYVEU010000254.1:0-2275 GCA_964450015.1 uncultured Christensenella sp.
GCGTAGGCAAAACGGAAATCGCAAGACGTCTTGCAAAACTCGTACGCGCGCCGTTCGTTAAAGTCGAGGCGACGAAATTTACCGAGGTGGGCTACGTCGGACGCGACGTCGAATCGATGATACGCGACTTGGTCGAAGTGTCGATAAGGCTCGTGCAGGAAGAAAAAATCGCCGAAGTAGAGCCGAAAGCCAAGGAGATGGCGGAAAATAAAATTGTCAACGTCATTTTCCCCATTAAAAAGAAAGCGGCGCCCGACACGCCCGACGAAGTTATAAGAAACGAAATTTTGGACGATTTGCGCGCGGGCAAGCTTGATAAAATCCCCGTGGAAATCGAAGTTGAAGAAGCACCCAAAACTTTGCAGCTCGGACCTTTGGGAATGGGCGGCAACGACAACAATTTTGGGGAGATAATCGGAAACATTTTGCCCCGCCGCAGAAAAAAGCGCAAGATAAACATCGGCGAAGCTTTCAAGATTTTCGTAAACGAGGAAGCCAATAAGCTTATAGACAAGGACGCGATAACGGCGGAAGGTTTGCGTAGAGCGGAGCAGGACGGCATAGTGTTTATCGACGAAATGGACAAAATCGCCTCCGACGGCAAAGTAAGCGGACACGACGTCAGCCGCGAGGGCGTTCAAAGGGACATTTTACCTATTGTCGAGGGTTGTACCGTCAATACCAAATACGGCAACGTCAAGACGGATTTTATTTTGTTTATCGCCGCAGGCGCGTTCCATATTTCGAAGGTCAGCGACCTTATCCCCGAGCTTCAAGGTCGTTTTCCCGTTATGGTCGACTTGTTGAGTTTGACGGAAGAGGACTTCGTTAAAATTTTAAAAGAACCCGACAACGCTATAATCATGCAGTACGCCGAACTTTTAAAGGTGGATAAAGTCATCTTGAAATTTACCGACGACGCAATAAGCGCGATGGCGCATATAGCGTTTTTGGAAAACGAGAACAACGAAAATATCGGCGCGCGCAGGTTGCATACGGTAATGGAAGCGTTGCTCGAAGAGGTCAGCTTTAATGCGGACGGCGCGACGCAGACCGATGAAAAATGCGGAAGCGGCGGCTCGTGCGAGGAAGAACTTATCGTCAACAGAGAGTACGTCGAAAAGCACCTCGAAAAAGCCTTGAAGACGATGAATCTCAAAAAATATATACTGTAATTTAAGAGGCAAAAATGATAAATATACCTAAGGGGACGAAGGACGTTCTGCCCGAACAGAGTTATAAGTGGCACTATATCGAGGAAAAAGTTCGTAAAATTACCGAGCTTTTCGGTTTCAAGGAAATAAGAACTCCGATATTCGAGCATACCGAACTCTTTTTGCGCGGCGTCGGAGATACGACCGATATAGTAAATAAAGAGATGTATACCTTTACCGATAAAGGCGACAGGAGCATGACCCTTAAACCGGAGGGCACGGCGGGCGTTGCGCGTTCGTTTATAGAAAACGCTCTCGACAACTGTCCGCAACCCACCAAGGCGTACTATATTACGCCCGTGTTCCGCTACGAGAAACCCCAGTCGGGGAGGCTCAGAGAGCATCACCAGTTCGGCGTCGAACTTTACGGAAGCTATTCGCCGTATGCGGACGCGGAGGTCATAAGCCTTGTTAAGAGCTTTTTCGATTCCTTGGGGATAGACGGAGTGGAATTAAATATAAATTCCATAGGCTGTCCCGAGTGCCGCAAAAAATACGCCGAGGCTTTAAAAGCTTATTTCGGCGCGCAAAAAGAAAAGCTGTGCCCGACGTGTCTTGAGAGAATGGAGAAGAACCCGCTAAGGCTGCTCGACTGCAAGGTCGATACTTGCAAAAAGGTCGCCGAGAACGCGCCCGTCGTTTTAGATTATCTATGCGACGAGTGCCGCGAGCATCACGATAAGCTTATGGAAATTCTCACCGAAATGGGTATCGCGTTTACCGTCAACCCGAAAATCGTCAGAGGTCTCGACTACTATACGAGAACGGTGTTCGAATTCGTTTCGACGTCCATCGGCAGTCAAGGCACCGTGTGCGGCGGCGGAAGATACAATAACCTCGTCGAAAGCTTGGGCGGAAAAGCCGTCCCCGCGGTCGGCTTCGGTATGGGCATAGAGCGACTTATTATGGTTATGGAAAATTCCAACCTGACTTTCGGCAAAGAGGAGACCTCGGAAATTTACGTTGCGCCGCTTAGCGAATTACAACGCACCGAGGCGTTTAAGCTTACCAAGCTTTTGCGTAGCGCGGGAGTGAAAGCCGAATGCGACTTGATCGGCAGG
>CAYVEU010000255.1:0-2237 GCA_964450015.1 uncultured Christensenella sp.
TTGACGTTGAGCGTAAGCTTGCACGCGCCCTGTTGCGGAGCGCACCAGCCTATGCCGTGCGTAAGTCCGCTTATATCCTTAATCTCTTTCGATTGTACCCACTTTCCTTCTTCGGGAATGGGTGCCGGTCCGTGGTTGGGTCCTTTCTTGACGCAAACCATTTTTTCTACTTCATGAGTATACTGCACCGATATGTCCTCCATTTTATAAAATTTCACTTTGTAAACTTCGTTTACTCGATAATTATAGCATAGTCGTACGCCCTAATGCAATAATTATTTTATCGTTAAACGGGAATTTCGCTAAATTTACGACGACAGGTTTTATTCCGCCTATCGACAGCGTAAGCGGGAAATTAAACAAAGCGTTTCCTGCGGAAACATGAAGCGTCTGCGACATGAAGTTTTGCCTAGCGGCAACATGAAGCGCGTCTAACGACGCATTAAGGATAATTATAGAGTGAAACAGCCGTTATTCTCTTTCTTATCCGTAATTAGCTCAGCGACTTCATTTTTCATACCGCGCTAGCGGTGCTTCATTCAAAAAATGCGCTCTTGGTATTTTCTATTTATTTTCGTTTTCGCCCTCGTTAAGCTTTTCTTCGACGTCCTTTATTTTGCTTGCGAAGTCGACTTTGCGCCGTTCGGTTTTAAAGAAACTCATAACCGCGGTTTGGATAAACGTTACCAAAACGAAACTTATCGCCGCGCCGCGCGCAAGCATACCCGTAAGCTGTTTGATAATAAGGTTTTGACTTACAAAATACACCGACAAGCACACCGCAATAATTAAAAGCGCGCTGATAAATATCGCGGGAACGGCGTCTATCGCCGATTGAATTGCGCAATCCTTGCCCGACTTGAACTTTTTACGGTTGTTTTCGAACGTGTTGGCAAGTAAAATCGCATAGTCCACGGTACATCCTAACTGCACGCTGCTGATAATTATATATATCATAAAGTTGATTTGCTCGCCTAAAAGGAACGTAAACGACAGATTTATCCATATGCCGAGTTCTATAATAACGACGAGTATCAAGCTCTTTAACGGGTTTCTCAAAAGCACCGTTATAATAAGGAATATAATAGCCGCGCTTGCTATGGTAACCCTTAAAAAGTCGGTAGGCGTGACGGTGCGCATATCGTAAGAACCCGTAAGCATGCCGATGGAATACCCGTCTTTACCGAAATACTCTTGGCGTATATTCAACAAATTTTCGTAAGTTCGCGCAGCGGTTTCGTCCTCGGTACTGCCCGAAATTCCTATCGTATACAAGGTGTACCATTTCCCGTCTACGGGCGCGAAATACGAGTTTATCATCGACATATCCACCCCGGCCGTCATTTCTTCGAGATTAATGCTTTCAAAGTCGTACTCCATGAGCGCTTCTACGTCCACGCCGTTGCTTCTAAGCATATCCGCAAGCTCTTCGTTTTTTAACACCATAGGAAGCAATTTTACCATAGAATCCAACTGCTTTATTCCAGCGTTCGGTTCTCTCTGCTCGCCGTTTATATCCTTGTCGGAAAAGATATTGAGCATTGCCTTGACCGCGTCCATCGGCAAATCTATGGACGTGAACGCGCCGGTTATTCCGCTTACTTTGCCGGTCTCTTCGTTTAATACCGCCTCTATGAAGTCCTTATGCGTCCCCTTGACGGTGTCCAGCGGTACCGCTATTATCATCTGGTTGCCGAGTTCCTGCGCAAGCGCCTTTTCGGGCGTGTCGTTTTTTACTTCGTACATTTGGAAATAGCTGTAATTCAATTTCGACTGCCCGATATAACAGGGAACGAGCAAGCCTACCGCGACGATAACGAGAATAATTCTCGCCCACACCGAAAATTTAGCTATGGGTTTAACCGCCTTTTCCGCCGTTATGCCGTCGAACTCGGGCTTCTTTGCCTTAATTTTCTTATTGACAATACTCCTGAAATCGTGAGTCGTTTTAGCTATCGCCTTATCTAGCAATAGCGTAATTATAGGCTGCAAAATAAGAATGGTAACCAAACTGAGCACTACGCCCTTTATGATAACGCCCGCTATATCCGCGCCTATGCCGAAGCGCATAAAATAGAGCGCGACGAACCCGCCTATCGTCGTAAGAGCACTGGCAAAAATCGAACTCGCGACCTCGGGCACCGCCTTTACCGTCGCGTCGTAAGACAGCATCTCTTTTCGATTCCGTTTATAGACGTGCATATAGAATATGGAATAGTCCATGGTTATCGCAAGCT
>CAYVEU010000256.1:0-2231 GCA_964450015.1 uncultured Christensenella sp.
ATGTTCCGTCAAATTGAAGGCTTAGTCGTAGATAAGAACGTCAATTTATGTGACTTGAAGGGGACGTTGGACGAATTTGCAAGAAAGTTTTTCGGAGAGGGAACAAAAACGCGTTTCCGTCCGTCATACTTCCCGTTTACCGAACCGAGCGTAGAACTGGACGTCAGTTGCTTTATGTGTCACGGCGACGGTTGCAGATTGTGTAAAGGCACAGGATGGATAGAAGTTCTCGGCGCGGGAGTTGTAAATCCGGTCGTGCTGTCCAATTGCGGCATAGATCCCGAAGTATATTCGGGCTTTGCGTTCGGCATCGGGATAGAGCGTTGCGCAATGCTGAAATACGGAATCCCAGATATGCGTATTTTATTCGAAAACGATATTCGCTACTTAAAGCAATATAGATAGGAGGGCAAAATGAAAGTACCTTATAGTTGGCTGAAAGAATTTGTTGATTTTGACGTTACACCCGCAGAACTTGCCGATAAGTTAGTAAGCGTGGGTTTCGAAATAGAAGAAATAATCGATATGCGCGACTCGATACAAAACGTTGTTGCCGGAAAAGTTGAGAAAATGGAAAGACACCCCGACAGCGACCATCTTTGGGTGTGCTCCGTTGACGTCGCTAAAACTCGCGTTCAAATTGTGACGGGTGCGCAAAACGTATCCGTAGGCGATATGGTTCCTGTAGCTCTGGACGGCGCAGTGCTTCCCGACGGCAAAAAAATCGCAAGCGGCGAATTGCGCGGAATAAAGAGCGAAGGTATGATGTGCTCGGGCGAAGAGCTCGGATTGACCGAAGACGACTATGCCGGCGCAGGAGTTTACGGTATTTTAATTTTGAAAAGAGATACGAAGATAGGCGCCGATATAAATGACGTAATTGGCAACACCGAAACCGTTTTGGACGTTGCGATAACGGCAAACCGTCCCGATTGCAACAGTATTATGGGTATTGCGCGCGAAGTCGCGGCAGTTTTCGGAAAACAGATGAAAATGCCGAAGTTGTCCTATAAAACGGAAAATTTCGCAGTAGAAGATTACGTTTCGGTGGAAAACAGGAACTTCGATTTGTGTCCCAGATATATGGCTGCGGTCGTCACAAACGTCGTAGAAACACAGTCGCCGAAAATCATCCGCGACAGGTTAAAAGCAGTTGGCATAAGACCGATAAACAATCTAGTTGACGTGACGAATTATGTTCTTACCGAGATAGGTCAACCTATGCATGCTTTCGATTTAAACAATTTATCCCAACGTAAAATTATCGTACGTAATGCCGTAGACGGTGAAAAGATAACTGCCCTGGACGGAAAGGAATATGCTTTAAAATCTCATCAGCTTGCTATTTGCGACGCGGAAAAACCGGTAGCGGTTGCCGGAATTATGGGCGGGGAGTATTCTTCCATTTGTCCCGACACACAAACGGTTGTTTTGGAAAGCGCACGATTTGCCCGTGACAGCGTAAGACATACGGCAAGAGAACTCAATTTGCATTCCGATTCTTCGGCAAGGTACGAAAAAGGAATAGATTATTATTCGCAAGAGATCGGCATAAACCGTGCGCTTGCACTTTTCGACGAATACGGTTGGGGAAAAATTGCGGTCGGGAAAATCGACTTGGTTAAGGAAAAGAAGGAAAATAGAATCCTAACTTACGATTACAATAAAATCAATACAATTTTGGGGATAACCGTTAATAAAGAAAAGATTATTTCGATTCTCAATGCGTTGGAACTCAATACGAGCGCGGACGGTAATATTCTTACGACGTCGATACCGGAGTTTCGTGAAGATATAGTCGGAACGAATGATATAGCGGAGGAGGTCGTACGCTTTTACGGATACGACGAGCTTGAACCGCGTTTGATCAGCACCAAGAGAGGCGGAAAATCCGAGTCGCAACAGCGTACAGATAAATTAAAGAGTATAATGGTCGGGCACGGGTGCCAAGAAACGTTGACTTATGCGTTTATAACACCCAAAGCGTTTGATATGCTTAGACTTGACAACGACAGTCCGTTGAGAAAAGTGGTGGAAATCAGCAATCCGTTGGGTGTGGATTTCAGCGTAATGAGAACAACGCTTTCTTACAGTATGCTCAAACTGATAGCCGCAAACTATATGCGCGGTAATAAGAGCGGTAGGCTGTTTGAAATCGCAAAGGTATACAGCCCGAAATCTTTACCCGTCACAGAATTGCCTGACGAAAACGGTCGTTTGATTATAGGCTG
>CAYVEU010000257.1:0-2225 GCA_964450015.1 uncultured Christensenella sp.
CGAACGTCTTGAATTTTGCGTCGACTATTTTTCCGTCTTCAATCTTTAAAAAGACCTGCATTATATCGCCGCAAGCCGAATTTCCGACAGTTCCCACTCCGTCGGGATTTTCCATTTCTCCGACGTTTTTGGGATTTGCAAAAGTTTCTATTACCTTCTTGTTATACATAAGCCCCTTCTCCTTTTAACTCCTTGAAAAGCGGCGACCAACTTCTGAGTTTTGCCACCGTTTCTTTTAATTTATCCACCGTATAATCTATCTCTTCTTTTGTAGTTTCCCTGCCTAAACTGAAACGGATAGAGCTGTGCGCTTCCTCGATGCTTGCGCCCGTTGCCAAAATAACGTGCGACGGCTCCAAACTCCCCGAACTGCACGCCGAACCGCTGCTTACCGCGATACCGCACAAGTCCAAATTCATGAGTATGCTTTCGCCCTCTATAAACTCGAAACTGAAATTTGCGTTGTTGACCAGCCTGTGCTCTCTGCCGCCGTTTAGTTTGCAATACGGAATCTCTTTTTCCACTCTGTCGATAAAATAATCTCTCAAAGCCTTTATTCGCGCGTTGTTTTTCTCCATATCGCGAACGGATACTTCCAAAGCCTTAGCCATTCCGACTATCGACGGCGTATTGGTAGTGCCCGCGCGGAATCCTCTTTCTTGGTGTCCGCCGACGATAAGCTTGTCGAGCCTAACGCCGTTTCTGACGTAAAGCAAACCTATTCCCTTCGGTCCGTGGAATTTGTGCGCGGATAAACTGAGCATGTCGACGTTCAATTCCTTAACGTCGATTTTCACCGAGCCCGCCGCCTGAACCGCGTCGGTATGGAACAGTATTCCTTCCTCTCGACAAAACGCCCCGATTTCCTTTATCGGCTGGATAGCGCCCATTTCGTTGTTGGCAAACATGACGGAAATAAGGATAGTGTCGTCCTGCACCGCGTTTTTAACGTCTTCAACGCTAACCCGTCCGTCGCTGCCGACCGGAATGTAGGTAACGCTGAATCCGTCCTTTTCCAGCTTCTTGCACGTTTCCATCATCGCGGGGTGCTCGATAGCCGTGGTTATAATGTGCTTACCCTGTTTTGCGTACGTCTTGGCAGCGCCGATAAGCGCCCAGTTGTCGCTCTCCGTGCCGCCGGACGTAAAATATATTTCGTTTGCGTTGGCTCCCAAATTCACTGCCAAACTTTCCCGCGCTTCGTCAACCGCCGCTATCGCTTCTCTCCCGAACGAATGCAACGAAGACGGATTGCCGTAAACGGAAGAAAAGTACGGAGTCATCGCGTCTAGCGCCTCTTTGTCCAAAGCCGTCGTCGCGGAATTATCCAAATAAACTTTCATTTCCATCTCCTAAGGTTCTTATTTGTAGCTGTCGCTACGTTTATCTATGTATTTTCAGCCAAACTTTCGTTTGCATTTTGATTAAACGTTCGTTTAATCGTTTTCTTCGATTATCATTATAATTATTTTACGCCTAAATTGCAACCGTTTACGGTAAGCTTTTAATAATTATTTTCTCTTGCTTATGACGTACTCTGCGACTGCCTCGTACGGCATGGAAACGGCGCTCTTGTCGGTCATTCCTTTAACGGTAACCGTTTGGCTTGCCGTCTCTTCATCGCCCAAAACCACGACGAAAGGAAACTTCATTTTATCCGCGTATTTCATTTGCGCTTTCAAACTCCTGCCTACAAGGTCGCATTGCGCTTTTACTCCCGCGCGGCGCAAAAGAGCGGTAAGTTTAAAAGCCTCGGTGCGCTGTTCTTCGGCAAGCGGCGCGACGTAAATTTCCGAAGTTTCCTCTTTGCCGAACGTAAGACCGGAATTTTCCATGACCATAATAAGGCGTTCTATTCCCATTCCGAATCCGACCGCGGGGACGCTTTTCCCGCCCAAACTTTCCACGAGGTTGTTATACCTTCCGCCGCCGCAAACCGTACCTTGGCTGCCGATGGACGTGGAAACAAATTCGAATACCGTTCTCGTGTAATAATCGAGTCCCCTTACTATTTTCGGATTTACGGTAAATTCTATCCCCATGTCGCTTAGAATTTCCATAAGCTTATTGTGGTGCTCGCGGCAATCGTCGCAAAGATAGTCAAGTACTACCGGCGCGTTCTCGGCGACCTTTTTGCAGTCTTCCACTTTGCAGTCCAATAATCTTAGCGGATTCTTTTCCATTCTCTCTATACACGTCGGACACAGCTTTTCTTTTTGCGCGCC
>CAYVEU010000258.1:0-2190 GCA_964450015.1 uncultured Christensenella sp.
TATATTATAGCGGATTTTTCTTAACTTTTCAAGTCGTTGCTTATTAGTTTACACTCTTTTAAGCGTCAGCTAAAATCAGATGCTTGAAGAGCAAGCACCAAATGATATCCAACCAACCGATGAACACACCGAAGAACGTAACGATGATAGCGGCAATAAGTTGAATAGGCTTTTTCGTTTTAAGAAACGCCGACCAGCGAACGAGAATTTCTACAATCCAGTTTACGAACGGGATAAGTAGAAGAATAATCTGGACTAAACGACTTTGGCTGTTAAACCATTTTACGAAACTATCCATAAATGCAATTCCTCCGATTAATAATATTTTATTTATATGGATTTTAGCACAACATATGCGTGTTTGTCAATGGTTTTACGGAATATATTGTGTATCGGCTGATAAATACGCAACCGATAATACCGTAAAATAAAATCCATGCGAAATTACGGTTATTCGGATAAAATATCGAAGTCGACGATACCGCTGTCGGTGTGATACAACGCGCCGATTATCGTAAGCCCGTCCGTTTCTTTTAAGAGCTTTTTGATTTTCGCCACGCCGTATTTTACGTTGAGAACGGCGGCCTTTGTCCCGTCCGTCTCGCCGCCTATCGCGCGTTTTATTTCGTCGGTAATATATTTGACGTATCCGCCGTTTTCTTCGACCGCCGCGCCGACCGCGCCGCAACCGGTATGCCCGAGCACAAGTACGAGTTTACAGCCGAGGTGCTCCGTCGCGTACTCTATGCTACCCAACTGGTTGTTGTCAATTACGTTGCCCGCAACGCGAATTACGAACAAGTCGCCTATGCCTACCGAAAATATACTTTCGGGAATTACTCTCGAATCCGAACAGCTGACGACCACGGCAAACGGCTTTTGCCCGTTTTCAAACGTGTCCCGCCGTCTTTCGGGCGAAATATCTCCCGCGCCCTTTACCGAGCCGATATAAAGTTTATTGCCCGCTTTCAACCTTTCCTTTGCCGTCACGGCGTCTACGTATTGCTCTTTCATAAATTCTCCTTTTATCTATATATCGCGTCGGCTAAAAATTTTTTTTTGGATTTATATCGTATTTACAGTACGTCGATGTCTTCGGTAGCTTCTTCGTTGCCGCCGTTATCCGTTTCCACGTCGCTTCCGCTCGACGTTTCGGGTTTTTTATTTTCACTTCCGCCGCTCGACGTTTCGGGTTTTTTATTTTCGCTTCCGCCGCTCGGCGTTTCGATTTCGCTGCCCTGATTCTCTCCGTCTCCGACGACCGCATTGCTTTCACCGTCGGTCTTCGTGCCGCTCGCATCGGACTCGCATGCTACGAGAGCAAAAGCCGCCGCTAAAATAATCAATGCTACCAAAACCGTTTTTAAATGCTTCATCTTTTCCTCCGATACAAGAAATACAAGTATTACTGTTATTAAGCGCTTACGCTTTTACAGTATACCACGAAACGACTCGTTTCGCAATACAAAAACTCCCTCGCCGAAACGTCGAGGGAGTTCGTATGACTTTATTCTACCGAATAAACTATTTATTGGACTCCTTAGCGGACTCTTCAACCGCAACTGCAACGGCAACCGTTGCGCCGACCATGGGGTTGTTGCCCATGCCGATAAGTCCCATCATTTCAACGTGAGCGGGAACGCTGGAACTACCCGCAAACTGCGCGTCGGAGTGCATACGGCCCATCGTGTCCGTCATTCCGTAAGAAGCGGGACCTGCCGCCATATTGTCGGGGTGAAGCGTTCTGCCCGTGCCGCCGCCGCTTGCTACCGAGAAGTAGCTTCTTCCGTTTTCGTTTGCCCACTTCTTGTAGGTGCCCGATACGGGGTGTTGGAAACGGGTCGGGTTGGTGGAGTTGCCGGTAATGCCTACGTCAACGCCCTCTTTTATCATAATTGCAACGCCCTCGTTGACGTCGTCGGCGCCGTAGCAACGAACCTTGGCTCTCTCGCCGTCGCTGTACGGAGTTTCCTTAACGATGTTGAGCGTATCGGTAAACTGGTCGTACTTCGTCTGAACGTAAGTAAAACCGTTGATACGGGAAATGATATACGCCGCGTCCTTTCCGAGACCGTTCAATATAACGCGAAGCGGTTCTTTTCTAACCTTGTTGGCGCTTCTTGCGATACCTATCGCGCCTTCCGCCGCCGCAAAAGATTCGTGACCCGCAACGAACGCAAAGCACTTGGT
>CAYVEU010000259.1:0-2179 GCA_964450015.1 uncultured Christensenella sp.
TGTCCGTTATCGTCCGTAGGTGCCTTGCAAATCTCTCTATCGCCCCGTCGCCCTCTTCGAGCCCGTTGCGGTACCGCGCCTGTATCGCCGTCAAAGCATTGTAAATAAAATGCGGTTTAATCTGCGCCTTTAACGCCTGCTGCCTAGCCGTCGTCAATTCACATTCAAGGTTACTTACGCGTATCGCGACCCCTGCGGCTTCGGCTATTTTCCACAGCCACATTACGGCAATTGCCATAATTATAAACATGAGCGCAAAGGAGAATATAAATTCCGTTCCGAACACGAGCAACCCCAACCAGTCGCTCAGCTCGAAAAGGAAAATCGACGTAAGGAATATAAGAATTACCGCGTACACTCCGCGTTGCACGGCGCTTATTTTGCCGCTCCGCGCTATAGGTACGACATACGAGACTCCGACTAATAACGGCAGACACGCGAACCCGACCGCTAGCGGTGTGCCGTAAAATATCGGCAAAAGGATAAGTCCCACGGCGACGACCGCCACGTCTGCGACGACGTAAGCGCGGTTTAAAGCTATACCGTTGGCGTGAAGATGCGCAACGAATAGCACTATTGCCGCGACAGCTGTAACAAGTTCCACCACCATAGCCGCAACGATAGGCACGGGCATAACATAGAGCATATCCTTACTGAACAAAAAGTGTATAAATATAACGCACAAAAACGCCGTAACGGTAATATCGCGCTTGTATTTAAAGAAGATAAACACGAGTATGCTCAACGCAACCGCGGCGGTGGCAATGCCGAGAGCCGCGTACGTAAAGGAACGGAGCTTCGTGCCGTATTCGGGAACTGCGAAGTCGTAAGAAAGCCACGGCGCGGCGTTAAACCCGCCTGCATTGTTTGCCGACACCTCGATAACGATTTCCAACGGCCTGCCGTCGGTTTTATACGGTATTTTTTTGCTATAAGCGCCTACCTCCGTTTCTTTCGCCGTTTTAGACATTACGCCGCTTTCTCTGTGAAGCTCGCCGTTTATAAAAACCCTGTACGCAAAATTGCCGTTGTGACGGTAAACGGTAACGTCGACGTCTTCCTGAATATTTTCGACCGTCAGTCTGTATGACGCGTACCCGCTTTTAGGCAGAGCGCCGTTACCGTAATTTTTATACGTCCAAAGGTTCGGCATGCTTATCATACCGTCGGGCTCGCCGTCGTAATTATCGGTAACTATCCATTTATTGTAAAAAAATTCCCACTCGCCGGCAAGATTGCACGCAACGCTCCTGTTGCGTAACTCCACGCCCTCGAAGTCGGCTTTTCCGTGCGTAACTGACGGACTGCCGTAAATTTTCGCGTAATTTGCGTTGAAAACGAACAAAAAGATAACTACCCCCGCAAGCAACAAAAACGAAACCGCGATAATAATAATCCTAACGCTTTTTTCAGTAAGCTTCCCGTTTTCAACCGCCATAAAAAATCCTTAGAAATAACTTTATAAATAATTATACCATAAAACCAATGCCATTCCAATCGCTTTTAGAGAATTGCCCTATCGGACAGCCCGCGTTGCGGGAGAAAATGAACGCATTACGCGTTCCGCCTTAAAACTGTAAAGCAAATTAGCTTTTTAATTTTATTTTTCATAATGTCTCCTGTTGTTTTAAATTACGATAAGATAATATACTGATACCATTTGTCATGTGAAACCAATTCTATTTTGTCGTCGTGTGCCACATAATAAAGGTCGGTAACAATAAAAACGCGATCCTCTATTTCCCCATTGGGAAGCTTCTCAACACCCTTAACAATTAACGTTATACGGCCTTTGGGCGAAAGAAAATATTTTTGCGGAATTGTTACAGTTTCCGTATAGTGATACTCTGCCTTTCCCGTGCTATCTACTTCCATCATAAATTTTTCAGAAAAAAAATCCTCATCTATTCGCTTGACGAAACGGTGCGTATTTTCGCTTTCACTTTGAAAAAAATATAATTCTATATAAGAAGTTTTTTTGCCGCGTTCTTGTCTGGGGATATATTCCCAACCAAAACTCCATTCAATTGTTATGTCTCCAAAATCAAAAACCGTTCCGTTTGCTCGATACGTACTGTCATTCCACGGCGGTAATACGTTGTTTGCTGTTCCCTGTTCTTCGGTCTTTTTATCACACCCGACGAACGCTATCGCCGACGATATAATTATTGCGATTACA
>CAYVEU010000260.1:0-2178 GCA_964450015.1 uncultured Christensenella sp.
TATAGCGGTCGAGCCTGCAAGCTGCCCGTCGCTTACTCGCGGTAAGTACGTTTACGACTTCGGTGACACAGGAAAGACAACCCCGCTTATCAAAATGTACACCTTAGGCAGCGGCTTTATGCCTTCCCCGAACCACGCAGGCGGACTTCGTTATCACGGCATGAGCCCCGTTATTTCCAAGCTTTATCACGACGGATATTTGGAAGCCACGAGCGTCGAGCAAACGGAAGTGTTCAGAGCTGCGGAAAAGTTCGCACGTTGCGAAGGTATCCTTCCCGCGCCCGAATCCTCTCACGCCATAAAAGTAGCTATCGACGAAGCGTTGAAATGCAAGGAAACCGGTGAGAAAAAGACGATTTTGTTCGGCTTGACCGGAACGGGCTACTTCGATATGAAAGCGTACGAGGAGTTCAATAACGGCACGATGGGCGACTATATCCCCACCGACGAGGACCTCGAAAAAGGCTTCGCTTCGATTTTGGATATACCGCAAAACAAACAATAATAAACCGAATTAAAATTTTAATTCCCCCGCAAAATAAATTTTGCGGGGGAATTATTATTTTATATAATTTGACAGGTTAATGCTAGTCTAATATAATATTTATTATGAATATAGTGTCAACGCATAGCGAAGAAGAAACGAAAGTTTTTGCGGCAAAAATCGCCGAGCGGCTTACGGGTGGAGAAATTATTCTTTTAAACGGCAGACTGGGCGCGGGAAAAACCGCGTTTACCAAAGGGCTTGCCGTGGCTTTGGGTATAACCGATATGGTTACCAGCCCGACGTTTACCATAATGAAAGAGTACGTCGGTCGTATCAAACTCTATCACTTCGATATGTATAGAATAGGTAGCGAGGACGAGTTGGAAGAACTGGGACTTAACGAGCTTTTATATTCCGAAGACGCTGTATGCGTTATAGAATGGAACCGATTTTCCGATTTATCGGGCGCAATCGAAATTGAAATAGAATATATTGACGAAAATACCCGAAAATTTACCGTAAAGGGGTTGGATTTATGAAACTTTTGGCGTTGGATACAACTACCGAGCGTGTGGTTATTGCATTGAAAAACGATGATAAAACCGACTTTTTCGTTAGCGAAAAGGGCGGGAAAAAACACAATTCCGCATTACTGGGATTTGTGGACGGCGTGCTAAATAAAAACGGACTTACTTTAAATGAGATCGATTGTTTGGGCGTATCCGTCGGTCCGGGGTCGTTTACGGGAATTAGGGTTGGCGTTGCTACGGTAAACGCGTTTTCACTTGCGCTCGATGTAAAAAAAGTGCAGGTAACGACGTTGGAACTCCCCGCAAGAAGCGGCGACGCTGTGGTGATGCTAAGCTGCGGTCACGGGAATTTCTATTGCGGAATTTTCCGAGATAACACCGTAGAATATGCAGTTTTGACGGAAGATGAAGCGAAAAGCACAGATTTACCCCTTATTTATATGGACGGAACGTACGAAAAAGAACTTTTGAAACGGTGTGAAGAAAAATTCGTCGGCGGAGAATTTGTGTCGCAAGCAAAACCGTTTTATCTCAGAAAATCGTCAGCCGAAAGAGAAACGGGTATAGAATGTTAGATTATATGGTAGAAATCCGCGCTTTGGACGAAAATAACGCCGTTGACGTTGCCGAACTCGAAAAAGAGTGTTTCGGCGCGGACGCTTGGAGCGAAAATCTCATAAGAAACGAACTTAACGACGAAAACAAGCGCTATATTCTGGTCTACGAGGACGGCAAGCTTGCAGGCTACGGCGGCTTTAATCAAGTACTGGACGAAGGGCAGATAAATAACGTTGCCGTCGGTAAAAATTACCGTAGGAAAGGCTACGGCAGCCTCATTTTAACTCAATTTTTCGAGCTTGCTCCCAAACTCGGCATAAACAGCTTTACGTTGGAGGTTCGCGAAGGAAATACACCCGCTCGCAGCCTCTACGAAAAGCACGGATTTATATCGGCAGGCACGCGTAAAGGATATTATCGCGACGGCGAAAACGCCTGCGGAGGCCTGATGCTCAGCTTCACCGGTTTCAGCGAATAAAACCATAAGGAGGAATTATCCCATGAAAATGTTGATTGACGGCAAGGCTGTCGCGGCCTCTGACGGCGCAGTCATTGACGTTATCAATCCCGCCACCGGCGCGGTGGTGGACACCGTCCCCGCGG
>CAYVEU010000261.1:0-2174 GCA_964450015.1 uncultured Christensenella sp.
TTATGAGCCTGCACGACAGCGAACCCGAACGGCTTATGGCGTTCGGAATATCGGGTCTTAGCGTGCTTGCCGACAGCCTGTCCGCTATAAAATACGCGTCCGTAACCGCTAAACGCGACGAGCGCGGCATTATCACCGAATTTGAAATCGACGGCGAATTTCCCAAGTACGGCAACGACGACGACCGCGCGGACGATATAGTAAAAGAGATAGTCGAGGACTTTTATAACAACTTACTGAAAACTCCCTGCTACCGCGGCGCCAAGCACACGCTGAGTATCTTGACGATAACGTCCAACGTCGTTTACGGCAAAAAGACAGGCGCGACCCCCGATGGGCGCAAAAAGGGCGAGCCGTTCGCCCCCGGTGCAAACCCCATGCACGGCAGGGACGCAAGCGGCGCTTTGGCTTCCTTAAACAGCGTCGCAAAGATTAATTACGACTGCTGCCGTGACGGAATAAGCAATACTTTCAGCGTAATTCCCTCTGTTCTCGGCAAAAACGAGCGTGACAGGATAGACAACCTCGTCCACCTGCTCGACGGTTACTTCTCGCAAAACGCCCACCACTTGAACGTCAACGTCCTTGACAGATCCACGCTTGTCGACGCAATGAACAATCCCGATAAGTACCCGAATCTTACCATACGCGTAAGCGGTTACGCCGTCAACTTCAACCGCCTGAGCAAAGCGCAGCAACAGGAAGTTATAAACAGGACTTTCCATTCAGCAATTTAATATGTCCGTCGGCTTAGTCAACAAACTGGAAACGTTTGCAACGCTTGACGGCGACGGTATCCGCGTTGCGGTGTTCATGCAAGGCTGCCCTTTGTCTTGCAACTTTTGCCACAATCCCGAAACTCAAAAGATATTTTCGAACGACTTTGAAAATTGCGCGGACAAACAAATCTCCCTACAATCAAACGGCAAAACGAACTATAAATTCACCGCCTACACTCCCGAAACGCTTGCCGCAAAGCTATTGCGTTATAAACCTTATCTCACGGACGGCGGCGTGACTTTTACGGGCGGAGAACCTTTGCTTTATGCCGATTTTTTACTGAAAGTATGCGAAATTCTAAAAAATAACGGTATTAATATCGCGCTTGACACATCTTGCTCGCTATTTAACGACAGCGCAAAAAAACTCGTTTCGGCATGCGATACGGTGATTGCCGACCTTAAATTTTCTACGGACGAGGAATATAAAAAGTACACCGGCGGCAGTTTGAAAACCGTATTGACTAACCTCGACTTTATTAAATCGCAAAATAAAAAGCTCGTCATTCGCACGGTACTTATTCCGAATATCAACGACAATGAAGCGGCTGTTAAAAAGTATATAGACTTACTAAGCGCGCACGGTTTACTCAAAGTCGTTTCCTATTACGAACTTCTCTCCTTCCATACCATGGGCTTTTCCAAATACGACGATTACGGTATGGAAAATAAATTAAAGGACGTTCCCGCCTTAGACGAAACCGTCCGTGACAGACTGCAAGCCTACGCCGACAACCTTATAAAAACTCTTTTAAACTAATCTTGGTATTTCCTGTCGAAATTGTTTAACGTGAAACAATACAATACGCTAAATATATTTTTAAATGGTTATCATTATATGAGCTTCCCACCTTCACGCGAGGGGGAAGCTGTCACCCGTAGGTTGACTGATGAGGGTGCAAGGCAAAGAATAAATGTTATTATATAAGGTAACAATTTTTAATAATATATTTATCCTTTTTTATTATCTTTTATCTCTTAGTTTTTATCTTTAAACTTCTACCCTCATCAGTCACGCAAGCGCGCCAGCTTCCCCCTTTCTTAAGCTTTTTCCTTTTTTGAAAAGTTAGATGGCAAGGTGGAAGCTTTTTCTTTTAAAATAGTCGTGTATTCTTTACAATTTCTTTTATTTTATTAAAAAATTTATTTGTATTTTTTTCTTTATTTTTTATAAAAAACAACATATTTTTTATTGTGAATTTTTATTAAATAATTTTAATTTTTCGTTATTTTTTTAGTATTTGATTTTGCTTATAATTATGATTTTTTAATAAAAAATCGCCTTTCGGCGAGTCGACGGTGTATATCAATATATTTTTTATAAGTGTGATGACCTTTGGAACGGAAATAAGCGAACGACGCCGAATTTCGTAATATATTTATGCTCACGGCATT
>CAYVEU010000262.1:0-2150 GCA_964450015.1 uncultured Christensenella sp.
GCACCCACTTTACCCATTTCGTTTCGAGCATTTTTAATGCTCTTTGTCTTGCTTGCTCTAATACATTTTTCACACGTTAATTTCTCCTTATTTATTATTTACGATAAACAAATGAGTTTCGTTGAGTGGGAAATACTCGTGTGAAATTATTCGATTTTGTTCTTTACCTTTTGCGACTTGTTCGACATAATCGAGGAAGCAAAATTCGTATCACATAATATAGATACGATATAAATAAGTAATTTCCTTGCATAACGCAAGACTTTTTCATTGGTTTGGTATTCGAAAAAGATGCTGATTAATGAAAAAATGAAGTCGGTGTCAACGCCTAATGAAGCGAAGCGCCTCTTATCCTTATCCTTAATTAGCGCTAGCGTCTTCATGCCACCGGTGCTTCATTTAAAAAACCTTGTATACCCTAAAAGGATGAATCCAAGCTTTGAAGAATGGTTGCAGATTCCGCACTTTTCAGTGCGAGCGCGACGGGCGCGTACATAGAAGTACGTAACCGAGCGTGAGTCACGCAAAAAGGGCGCAAGATGCGCCCTTATGCAAAGTTTGGTGGCAGGAGTAGTAAGAATCGAACTTACGCCAGAGGAGTCAGAGGCCTCTGTGCTGCCATTACACCATACTCCAACGATTATTAACTGACTCAAACGACTTTTATTTATAATATTCAAAGCCGTTTTCCGATTACGATTATACAACAATTAATCTCGTTTGGCAAGGAAATTATTCAACTAATTTCTTTTTCAAGGCATAATTTTGCTCCACAAACAGTCCGAATTTCGTAGACCATTTGTGTTCCTTGAACATGAAACGGTAGATTTTTTCGTCGAAAGTTAGGTCGACGCCCTCTTTTGTCTTCGTGACGATTGCGTTCATCGCGTCCATATTTTGCGACAATTCCACCGTTTCACCGTTAAAAGTGCCGTTATAGATTACCGAACCGTTCTTAAACGACAAATCGCCTTCGCCGCTTTCGATAAATTTACCCGTTTCGCCGTCGTCGTATAAAAGCGTAACTTCTTTTTTAAATTCGAAATCCGGTTGCTTTAATTCTTCGGTTACCGCATCGCGTTCGTAAGCGTACCACAAGTCAACTCTGTCGAACGTCTTGCTGTCGCCCACCGCTTTCAACTCGCCGTATTCGGTATATTCTACTTTGTTGCCGCAGTGCCCGCACTCGATAAATTTCCCGTCGACGATCTTCATTTCGTATTCCGCACCGCATTTCGGACATTTATAAAGGATATAGTTTAAATTTTGAGCGGGCTCGTCGGACTTGAAACGGATATTGTTTTCGCGCTGCCATTCGTGGTCGTTAAACTTAATCGCGTCGCGGATTTTCTCGTAAATTACTTTGCCGTTCGTCTTCCTTACCTCTTCCTGAGTCATAAGAACGTATGCTTTCGTCTCTATCCTGCCTTTCTTAAAGCCTGTGCAAAACCTCGGGCGGGTAAGGTACGCGCCGTTAGTATGCACGATTACGATTGAGCAATCCAAAAGCTTGATAAATTTTCCTATCGACGGGCTGAGATATTTCAATTCTTTTCCGTCTATGCTGGTTTTGCCCTCGGGAAACAGCAAAAGATTCCGCTTTTGTTCTACCGCGGCTTGCATCGTCCTTAGAGAAGCCAGGTCCACCGAGCATTGACTCTTGGGGATTGCGCCGAACGACTTGATAAACGGCTTCAACGCAGTCCAAGTAAAAAGGTCGCGCCCCGTTATTATATTGTATCTTTTGGGCAGCAGCGCAATTATGCTTAAAATGACGTCTATCGTGCTTCCGTGGTTGCCTATCGCAACTATGGGCGACTTTAAACCTTTAAGTCCCGAACGGTCTATTTTCTGCCGCCATTTCAACATAAAAAACGGACGGGTAATATACGCAACCAGCCAATACAGGAAAAACGACGGGCGTCTGACCTTTACCTTTTTTTCTTTTTTGGTTTTTTTCTTCTCTTCATTAGCCATAGCGGTCAACCTCTAAAAGGAATTTATTCGGTTGTATAATTTCCATTAAATCCTTACTTCTGCACTCTTCACTCTTACCTATTACTTCCCCCTTACGGGGTGGGCGGGACTTTAAATCAGCGCCTCGGGGTTAAGACATTGCAATTCGGGCAAAACAAACCTGCCGTCCTTTC
>CAYVEU010000263.1:0-2121 GCA_964450015.1 uncultured Christensenella sp.
TTGTGCATTGAATGCGCCTTCTTCTTCGGCTTCCTCGTCTTCCCCGTAAAACTGACAAAAACCGCCGAGCGGAAACGGACGTATGGAAAAGATTTCGCCGTTTTTCTTATTTGTGATTTTAATTATGCGCGGACCGAAGCCTATGGCAAACTCGTTTATTTTAAAGCCTAATAATTTGCCCGCCAAATAGTGCCCGAACTCGTGCACGATCACCATAAACATCAAGCAGCAAAGCGCGATAAGAACGTAGCCGACGGTGCTCATAATTTCCGCGAACGTCGCCCCCAAAGAAAAAATCATCCACGACCTCCGATAACGCTGTATAAAGTATATTCCCTAACAGCTTTATCCATTCGGAAAAGTGCGTCAAGATCTTCGAAATTTCCTTCGCATGCAAATTTATTCATTGCTTTATCGATACCTGCCGCCACGTCGTAAAAACCTATTACGCCGTCTATATAAGCATTTACTAAAACTTCGTCCGCGGCGTTAAAGACGCAGCCGGCAACGTCGCCGCATTTTGCTGCATTTTTTGCAAGGCGCAAGCACGGAAACCTGTTTTCATCCAAACTGTAAAAGTTCAGAGAGCCAAGCTTTGACAAATCCAGTTCCGCCGCCAACGGCCGTGCCGACTTGGGATAATTTAAGGCGTATGCTATCGGCGTAACCATATCCGGTGCGGACAAATTGGCAGACAGCGTACCGTCGTTATGTTTGACGAGCGCGTGTATTATGGATTCTCTATGCCCTATCGCCGTTGTCTTTATACCGAAAAGATGCTTGGCTTCGATGATCTCCATTCCCTTATTTACCAAAGTCGCGCAATCTACCGTGACTTTCTTTCCCATTTTCCAGTTTGGATGTTTTAAAGCATCGCTCGCTTTGGCATACTTCAACTCTTCTTTCGTCAAATCGCGAAACGCTCCGCCCGACGCCGTTATAATAATTTCGGACACGTCACTTTTGCCGTCTATCAACTGCCAAACCGCCGAATGTTCGCTGTCAAGCGGATAAATTACACCGTTGGTTTGTTTTTTGACGTCGTTTATAATCGTGCCCGCGCAAACGAAACTTTCCTTATTTGCCGTAGCGAGGATTTTACCTGCACGCACTGCCGCAAGCGACGGTTTTAACCCCGCCAGTCCGACTATTCCGTTTACAACTACGTCGCAATCGGCATAAATATCGGCGTCTTCCAGTGGGTTGTTGCTCAAAACGTATTCTCTACCGTCTTTATACAAATAATTTTCGGAAACACAAACGGCTATTGCCGGAGAATACGTTCTTATTAATTTTTTAAGTCCGTCTAAATTCCCGTAATTAGCCAAAAGCCCGACGCGCATATCGGCGTCGGACGAAATTACTTTTAAAGCGGATTGCCCTATGGAACCCGTACAACCGAGAACAGCTACGGTTTTCATTAACGTTTATAGATCCTCATATTATAATTTCGATTATTCCCATTACTATTGCCATACAAACGGTAGTAAACAATATGCTGTCGATTCTGTCGAGCACACCGCCGTGCGCCCCTAAAATCTTGCCGTAGTCTTTTATGCCGACGGAACGCTTTACGCGACTGGCGGCAAGGTCGCCTATTTCGGAAAAAACCGCCAAAATAAGTCCTATCAACGCATACCACAACCACGGGATTGATGAAATTGCACCGAACGTGAAATTGATATACGTCGGAAATTTTGCCAATTCAAATATAAGATAGACTATTACGCCTCCAACTGCTCCGCCGAACAATCCGCCGATACAACCCGCATAGGTCTTTTTCGGACTAATCTTTGGAAATATTTTTTTCTTGCCGAAAAGCTTACCTACCCAATATGCGAAAGCGTCGCTAATCGTAGATATTCCTATCGCAAGTAAAACGGGAATCATTCCGTAAGCTCTGTCCATAACGAAAATCAATCCGAGCATCCCCATAGGATAAATAAGAGCGAACGCATTAACGGCAAAATCGTTAAAAGTCTTTTTTTCGTCGAATATATATACGCAAAAAGCAATGACAAAAGAAATCAACAATGCAAACAACAAACCTATATATCCAAAGAAATACGTCAAGGGAAACGTCGCTGCCATCATAACTGTGAGTGACGCAAAACTTATTCG
>CAYVEU010000264.1:0-2085 GCA_964450015.1 uncultured Christensenella sp.
AGCGCAAGGCACGCCGTCGTTCCGCAGCCGCCTACGCATTCCAATCCCATTTCTTCCAGTATATGCGCCACGCTGTCGCCCATAACGGGGGTCGGCGCCAGTGACAAATCGACTATTCCGAAGTTTGCGTTCAGGCGCCGGCTCGCCTCTTCCGCAACAAACTGCCCCACGCGCGTTATTTTGTACGCTATTTTCTTTACCGTTTCGGCAATCTCTGTCAAGTCGCCGCTTACCGATTCCAACGTCGCTTTGACAACGCCCGGACCGCTTACGCCGACGTTTATCACCACGTCCTTTTCTCCCACGCCGTGAAACGCGCCCGCCATAAACGGATTGTCTTCCACCGCGTTGGCAAACACTACGAGTTTCGCGCAGCCGATACTGCCGTTATCCCTCGTTAAATACGCGGTTTCTTTTATGATTTTACCCATAAGCCCAACTGCGTCCATATTTATTCCCGCTTTTGTCGAGCCGATATTCACTGACGAGCAAACTCTTTCCGTCTTGGAAAGCGCCTCAGGTATACTCTTTATAAACTCCTCTTCGTAAGCGGTCATCCCCTTGTGCACCAACGCCGAATAACCGCCTATAAAGTCAACGCCTATCTCTTTTGCGCACCTGTCAAGCGTCTCCGCGACCTTCACCGCTCCGCCCGTTCCGGCGGTAATAAAACTAATAGGCGTAACGGAAATTCTCTTGTTTACGATAGGAATACCCATTTCCGCGGCAATCTCGTTTCCCACTTCGACAATCTTGCCCGCCTTTTGCATTATCTTATTATATATGCACGCGCACGTAGCGTCGACCGTATCCCGTATGCAGTCGAGCAGCGATATACCCATGGTTATCGTCCTGACGTCCAAATGTTGTGCCTGAACCATACGGTTCGTTTCCAATACCTCGTTAATCGAAATCATCTCGCCCTCTAAATTTTATGCATCGCGTTAAAAATAGCCTCGCTTTGAATACGAATATCCACGCCTATTTCCTTGCCGAGCGCGTTAAGCTTGTCGCTTATCTCGACAAAATTCAACTCGCTGTCCGCCGTATCGACTAGCATTATCATTGTAAAGTACTTTTGCATTATTGTTTGCGAAATGTCTTCGACGTTGATTGCCATTTCATATAGCGCGCCGCTCACGCGGGCAATGATTCCCTTCTTATCCGTACCTACTACGGACACAATCGCTTTCATAGTAACTCCGTTAATCAATTATTTTGATATCCTTATTATACTATTGCAAACCGACAAAATCAAAGATTTGGTAAAGAATTTTGATTTTTGTTAAAAATCTTTACATTAGACAATTTTCTACAAAGAAAACAGGTTTTTTTCTCGAATAAAAAGTCCATAATTGAGTTATGAAAAATTCTAAGAAAGAAAAACGCGAAAATAGCGACGCGTCCGCCCTCGCCCTGATTCGGGAGCAAGCGGACAGAATCGCCGAACTTAAAAGACTCAACGCCGACCTTGCCCTTGCCTTGGAAGATTACCGTTTGCGGGAAAAGGCAATAACCGACGCGCTCAACTACGCTCAACAAAAAAGCGCGGAAATTCTTGCCGAAGCGAAAGTAAAGTACGCTTTGGAATGCGAACGCATCAAGGCGTACCGCAAAAAATGGATAGCCGCCGTAAAAAGCGGCGCGTTGCAATCAAGCTACGAGCAAACGGAAAAGACTCTCCTCGCCTGCCAAAAGGAATTGGAAACCGCCCTCGCCTCGGACTTGGGCACTAACGATTACATTGCCGAGCGCGAACGACTCGACGACGACCCCAGCTTAAATTACGAAGCGATTATCGACGAAGAGAACGAAAAAATCTCTCCCGAAACGAAAAGTCAGATTGAGGACTTGTCGGACGAGGAACTTGAAGATTTGCTTAGGCAAATCTAAGCTCCGACCACTCGTAATGCGAGATTTTACACGCAGTCGCATAGCTTTGTGCGGATAAAATCTTTTTCCCGCATTAGTCGGACTCCTAAGGAAGAAAGACAGTCCGTCTTTCTTATATCTTAGCTAACTAGGGGGTTACACACCCCTACTTACCCCCGCAAGGGCAAAAAGCGAAAAGCGCGGTTTTCACTT
>CAYVEU010000265.1:0-2003 GCA_964450015.1 uncultured Christensenella sp.
GTTATCATTCGGCGATTTGATACCATTCGTAGTTGTAATAATCTTCCTGCAAATTTTCGGCGTTGGTTGCGGGATCGGTTACGTCGATCGGTTGTGCCTCATAATATCCGTATTTCGTATGCCAATTAGCGGTATCCGCAAAGGTACTTTTATCGAGATTCGTAGATTCGAAGGCATAGGGGTGAATTGCATAAGCCTCTCCCTTTACTGTTGCGGGCAGGGTAATCTCTTTCTCGCTTCCTACATACTGCATAAGATAGTAGTCTCCGTCTTCGTCTTTCCAGAATACCAAGTCGTCTACTTTTTCTACCGCGCTTCCGTCCGCCTCGGTTACGATTTCAAAATATTTGGAAGTATATCTGCAAACGTCTTCGATTTGCGATTCCGTCAATTCGGATTTATTTACGATTCTTACAAGTTTGCGGCTTGCCTGAAAAGCGTTTGTGCCGAGCGTGGTAAGACTCTGCGGCAGAGTCGCCTCGATCAAAGAGCAATTGCAGAAGGCGTTGTTCCCGATGGTCGTTAATCCTTCGGGAAGGTTTACGGAGTACAAAAAGTAGTTGTTGCAAAACGCGTATTTTCCGATTTCGGTCACGCTCGCGGGGAGTTCTACTTCGTTAAGAAGTTTGTAATTGTAGAACGCATGATCGCCGATTTTGGTCACGCCTGCGGGAACGGTCAGTTTTCCCGCGACCGTGTTTTCGCCGATGACAAGTTCCGCTCTGCCGCGATTCAAAGGGTTTGCGTCAAGGCTGTCGAATTTGATTCCGCACCAATCCGCAACCGTACCTTCGAAGGTGACCGTATTCAATTTGTCGTAATGGATAAACGCGCCCTGTTCGCAGTGTTTCAGCGTTGCGGGCAGGGTAACGGAAGTTACGTTCGAAACACTGCTGACGGTGTTTTGAGGCATCACCTCCGTGCGCAAAAAGATCAGCTCTTGGGGGAACGCCGAGCGGATAGAACCGTTGAACTCCGTTTTATAAATCGTTTCGAGCGTTGCCGCATACGTCGTGGGCTTGCAATCCATAAAGGTGCGCTCGTCTAACGTCGCGTTGGCGGCGTTTATCGTAACGCTCTTTAAGGCGGTACAGTTGCTGAACATCGAGCTGCTAAGCGTCAAACTTTCTTCCCCGAGGAATTCCACGGTCGTAAGCGCGGGGCAATCTTTAAAAGCCATGTTGTCGATCACCGCATTGCCGTTCACCGTTACCGTTTTCAAATTCTCGTTTTCTTCAAATGCTTGATAGCCGATCGTCGTAACCGAAGCGGGAAGATTTACCGATTCCAATCCGGCGCCTTCGAATGCACAATTCCCGATTTCGGTGATACTGTTTGTAAAGTTGAACGTTTTTAAGTTGGTGCAATCCTCGAACGCCGTACTCGAAATTTTTGTAATGCTGTCGGGTAAGGTGATGCTTTTTATTCCCGTATCCCGAAACGCGCCCGTCGAAAGTGCGGTTACGGGTTTTCCCTGATAGGTTGCGGGAATGACGATATCCATATTGTCCCAATTATCTTCCGTTCCGTTCGGAACGCCGACTTCATAAGAAAGTCCGCCTTCCGTGGTCCAATAGTATAATCCTTTCGTGCCGTCTTCTTCGTCCTTGTCGTCGTCATCGTCGCCGCCGAAGCAAGCCGATAACATTCCCATTGCGGCAAATCCCAAAGAAGCCGCAAACAGAGCGAGTAAAGATTTTCCTTTCATGTGTTTATCCTCCCTCGAATAAAGTCAACTTCTATTATACGCGGGGGGGGGTATAATGCAAGTATTTTTGCCTTGTTTCCGAAATTTTCTTGACAAATTATTGGAACGGGGCTATAATAAATGCCATGAAACGCGTAAATGCACAAGTGATGTACGGGATGCAAGTCGTATTGATTCAAATGCGATAGGTGTTTCGTACGGAGAGAAATTACGGCGGTCTTTCCTGCGGGAAGGGCCGTTTTTTTATGGAGGGATTTATGGATCACACGGGCAGCAAACAATTAAAAACGGAGCG
>CAYVEU010000266.1:0-1990 GCA_964450015.1 uncultured Christensenella sp.
AGCTGCTGTTGCGTAATCCCTAATCTTTTCCTCTGCTCTGATATTAGTTTTCCGGTCGCTTCTATGTTCATATTCTCACCTCGTCATCACATTAACATAGAACGAACGATATTTCAATCGACTATTAGTCGAATTAGACAAAAAAGGGCTGTGCATTAACGCGCCATCCACATTAAAGTTAAATATTCTCCGCAAGCTTCAACGCAATATGCAATTTGTCAAGATTGTGGTTAGCGTCGGGCAAATTGCTGTTGTCATAACCGTTTTCACACAATACGTCGCCCGTTACGAGAAAATCATACAGCTCGAAGCCGTAAAAATCACAGACCGCCTGAACTCCGGCAACTTCCATTTCGACCGCAATGCACCCCTCGCTTTTGCGCAACATAGTTTGCCCGACCGTTTCTCTCAAAATTGCGTCCGTAGTCCAAACCCTACCTTGCACGTTCGGAATATTCCATTCGTCGAAAAGCTTCTTGATTTTATCTCCGTTTTTGATTTTAATATAGTCGGAAGGCGGCGCATAATGATACGACATTCCCTCGTCGCGGTACGCTTCCGTAGGAATAACGTATTTATTCGTGGTTTTTTCGGCGTCTAGACTACCTGCGGAACCGAACATAATAAACTTTGACGCGCCCGTCAGCCAATTCGCTTCAATCAAATATTCCGCCGCCGCGGTCGAGCCTATACACGATAGATAGAACGCTATATCTTTCCCTCGATAGGCAAATTTATAAACGGGACAATTCCCGTTGGGGGCTGCAATTTCTGCGATTACTTCACAACGAAAGGTCGATAAAAGATAATCGAAAATATTTTTCGAAAAAGTAATCAAGCATATATCGACCAAATGCTTACGCTCGCCGTAAAAATCCTTCAAAGTCAAAATCGGTTGGGTTTTATCGTCAAACGAATCCGTTATCATTGTTTTCAGTTCTCCTTTAATAATTCAGTGCTTTTTATCAACGCGTTGGTCGGCTTCAATCACCTCTTTGACGGCAAGGTAAACGTTTTTCCCGAACCGCCTCTTTACCTTTTTCATAAACCTCGGCGCGTCCGTAATCTTCTTCATTCCGAAGTATTTCGTCATCTTGGTAATAATACGCGACTGATAACGGCTTAAAATCACTTTCGCCTTTTTGATTTTAGTCGCTTCGTCGCCGTTTGACAATACCGCATAATCTATAATTTCTACGACGTCGCCGCTCCTTACGACCAAACTGTCCGACTGCACGCCGTTGACGAAAACGGTCCCGCCCTTTATATCCTTGAATTTTAACTTGTAAACTCTACCCGCGGGGAGTCTGAATTCGCCCTCGGCGCTGCCGTAAATCGGCTCGGATATTGTGAACGTCAATTTGCCGTCGGCTTCTTTTACCGTGAACGTCGTTTCCGCATAATCGCCGTTTTCGTACCCAAGACTAATTCCGTCGTCTTCGTAAAGTGTGTACGAATTGTTGCCGCGGAAGATAAGAACCTCCATTTTTTCGGGGTTTCCGCACCCGTTGCCCGAGTCGGCGGACAGCGGAATTATTGCTCCCGCTTTTGCCAAAACGGGCAAATATTCCAAATCCCTATAAACGGTAATGATTTTGTTGCCATGATAAACTCTACCGGTAAAGATGTCCGTAAATCTGCCTTCGGGGACCCAAATTTCGGTTTTTGCCATTTTCAGCCGTTTGTCGTTACGCTCTGTTATCGGGCAAACGACGAGCTCCGACCCGAAGAAATATTCGTTTTTAATTTGATACGCCGACTTGTCCTTGGGATATTCGTAATACGTAGGTTCGCAAAGCGCGCGCCCCGTATCCGCAGCCCGTTTCATCGCGGTATAGATATACGGTATCAATCTATGGCGCAGTCTAAGAAAGTCCGACGCTATCCGTCTTACGCTCTCCGAGCGGTTCCACGGCTCTTTACCCGTCAGGTCGTGCGAGGAAGAGTGGAGGCGGTTTATCGGACTGAACACGCCCAACTGGCACCACCT
>CAYVEU010000267.1:0-1988 GCA_964450015.1 uncultured Christensenella sp.
ATCTTTATTTCGAGATAGAGGTACCATAACCTTATTTTATGAGGAGCATAATATGACTCAAAAGCGGGGTACCAATGCAACCGATAATCATAAAGATTAATGCTACTTTTCCCATATTATTGTTGTTTGCCGACTTTACTTTTCCGTCGTTAGTAGCGCAACCGCAGCTTACGCAAATGACTGCATCGTCTTCGATTTCTGCGCCACAGTGTGAGCAGTATTTCATAATTCTTCTCCTTTAATAAAATTATATTTAAACAAACGTTTTTGTATCGTTTGTCTTAATATCAGCATATTTTAAGTTTATTATATTTATTATAGCATATGCATATTGTTTGTCAACCGATTTTAAAAAATTATCTTAGTAATTTCGTAGTGCTATTCTTCGTCAAGACACAGCAGTAATATGCCTGCGATAAGACTTACAAATAACAATGTGCAAACCTTTAATGCCGTACCGATGGGTTCGCCGTTATCCATTTTTCGCTTAATAGATAGCGTAATCGGTATACACCAAGCGAGTGGTATAAGACAAGCGGCAGCTCCCGTAATGCAGCCTAAAATCAAAAAGACCAAAATAAGCGTTTTCATCGTTTCGTTTTTAGGTTTGTTTGTTGGTTCTGCGTTTTCGATTGCGCGGCCGCATTTAACACAAACGACGGCCTCGTCATTTACTTCTGCGCCGCAATGCGTACAGTATTTCATTATATTTCCTCCTTTGGATTTTTATCCGTCTTTTAGAATGATAAAACCCTTGCCATTGTTTGTCAAGCAAATATAAAATATTTACAAAATATTGACTAAATTATAAGCTTAATTTTAGGTTATGCTTGACTTTTAGGGTGTTTTGCTTTAACATATATAATGACGTATAACAGCGCTTAGCGACAGTTGTAGGATTGTAATGTTTTACGTTAAAATATACTTTGCAGTTTATGCTTTTGCAAAGATATATGTTCGGTTTAATATCGTTTTTTTGAGGTAACTTACATATGAAAAGAGTTATTGGGCTAGATCCCGGACTTGCTATCGTGGGATACGGCGTAATGGATTACGACGACTTCAACCACAAAACGCTTGTCGACTATGGCGTAATAAAGACCCCGAAAGAGGAAAGCTTTCCCGCGCGTCTTGCGCTAATATACAAGGCGGTTACCGAACTGTTCGAAAAGTACCAACCTACGGAAATTGCCGTTGAGGAATTGTTTTTTAACACTAATATAACGACAGGTATTAACGTTTCTCATGCGCGAGGTATTTTGCTGCTTGCTGCGGTTCATTTTTGCGGAAATTTATACGAGTATACTCCGTTGCAGATTAAGCAGGCAATGACGGGTTACGGCAGGGCGGACAAAAAACAAATTCAAGAAATGGTTCGTATATATTTGGGGCTGGATAAAATTCCCAGACCCGACGATGCCGCCGACGCGATAGCCGTTGCGTTGACGCATATACAAACAGGCGGATTTACCGATAAATTTTCAATTAAATAAAGAGGAAATTAAATGTACAATTACTTTAATGGTGAAATCGTTGATATATTCGGTAACAACGTTGTAATCGACGTTAACGGCGTTGGGTACGAGCTCGCCGTATCCAATTACACGCTGGGCGAATGTAAGTTGGGTCAAAGGCAAAAGCTGTATGCTTATTTACAGGTAAAAGAGGACGGCGTATCGTTATTCGGCTTTGCTACTCCCGAGGAGAAAAATATGTTTTTGCGGCTTATTTCCGTATCGGGGATAGGTTGCAGAGTTGCGCTTGCCGTGCTTTCGGGTATGGACAGTAACAGCCTTGCAATCGCGATATTTAACGGCGACACTAAATTGCTAACCCAAATTAAAGGTCTAGGCAAAAAAACCGCCGAGCGACTTGTTTTGGAATTAAAAGAAAAAGTCGTAGTAGACGCAAATTCCATTGAACTGCCTATTTTAAATAATTTAGACGTCCCTTTAACTAAAGAAATACAAAACGCCATTGCGGTGCTT
>CAYVEU010000268.1:0-1972 GCA_964450015.1 uncultured Christensenella sp.
CTCTTCTATGAATGCGAGTCGTTGAGCGAGGTCAATTTGCCGAACGATCTTACGGAACTCGGCTTGGCTATGTTCGGACTGTGCTATTCATTAGAGTATATCGATCTTCCCGACAGTATCACCTTCCTTGGAGTGGAAACCTTCGATTCGTGTGGCTTAAAGGAAATCACGATTCCCCAAGGCGTAACGCATACGGGCGACGAACCCGACAGCGTCATCAATTCGAGCAGCTGGGGTAACTATCTGTTCAGTGATTGCGATCAGCTTACTAAGGTCGTTCTCCCCAGCGGTTTGACGGGAATCGACTCCTATACGTTCAACGGCTGTTCGAAGTTAAAAACAATCAATCTCGAAAACGTAACGGCAATCGGCGGTTCGGCATTCTACGGTGCGGGACTGGAACAGGTAACGCTCAATAACCTGACTTACCTTGGCAATGCCGCATTCAGCGGTTGCAAGAAGCTGACAAGTGCTAAACTCGGCGGTACGATCACGGCAATCGGCTCGAATATGTTCCAAAATTGCAGCAAGCTTGCCGAAGTGGAACTTCCTTCGGGGGTTACCAGAATATTGAACAATGCCTTCTCGGATTGTTCGGCGTTGACGCAAATCGAGCTTCCCGACGGCTTGACCGAAATTCAACAGCAGACGTTCCAGAATTCCGGTTTAACGAGCATCGTCATTCCGGACAGCGTTTCCCTGTTGGGCAGAGCTTCCGATAAGGATACCTTGCAATCGCAGGTCTTCTATAACTGCAAGTCGCTTACCGCGGTAACGCTTCCTAACAACCTGACCTATCTTGGAAAGGGTATGTTCGAAAACTGCTCGAAGCTGACCACGATTAACGGATTAAACCATATCGAAAAGCTTTCGTATGCGGTATTCAGAGGCACGGCGTTGGTGGAGGCGGATATTTCGAGCGCGACCACGATTATGAACAACGCTTCTCTTGCAAACACCGGTCTCTTTACGAACTGCAAAGACTTGACCAGCGTAACGTTCAACGACGAGATCGAAGAAATTCCTTACGAGTGCTTCAAGGGCTGTACGTCGTTGCAGACGATCACCTTCCCGCAAGCGGTATCTTATATTGAGGAAGAAGCGTTTGCAAACAGCGGTCTTACGGAAATTACGGTCCCTGCGTCGGTAACCGATATGGGCGACGGCGTATTTGCGGGCTGCACCGGTCTTACGGAAATTCTTGTAGACTCGGGCAACAGCATCTTCAAGGAGAGAGACGGTATCTTGTATACCTACAACGGCGAACTTGTATGCTGCCCTGCGGGCAAGACGGCGGGCGTGCTCGTGATCGAAGACGTTCAGGTCATTTGGAACGGCGCATTCGCAGGCTGCACGAAGATCGATACGATTCAGCTTCCCTCCACGCTCAAAGACCTCGGCTGGAATATCTTCTCCGGTTGGACCGAGGATCAGGCGATTTGGATTGACATGGCGGAAGAGGAATTCATCGAAATGCTCGGCGACGTATCCAACGTGAACTACTGGAACGGCGGCAGCGCGACGGTCGAGTTCAACAATTGACGGTTAAAATAGTCGTTCATTACAACGGAGCCTCCTCTTTTGTAACAGAAAGAGGAGGCTTTTTGGTGAACGGGGGAAAATTTCAAAAATGAAAGAAAAAAACGAAAAAAGGAAGTTTTAAACATACTTTCCTTTTATTCCCGATTTTGGCGTATAATTCGTTTGCGATATATGTTTGTTTTTGGATTTAGGGCGTTTATTTGATTTACTTTTTTGACGAAAAGTGAGATAATATAACATAAGAAAGTTTATCCTTTCGCAAACAAAATAAAGGAGGATTTATGGCTTCCGAGTTGTTTAAAGAATACTATAAAAAACTCAGAAACGAGGGAATTTTAAAATCCTTGATTTACGGACTCCTCGCAGGCTTTTTGACGGCGTTCGTGCTCGGGTTGATTTTGTGGGCTACCGGTTTTAAGCTGTGGTGGCT
>CAYVEU010000269.1:0-1939 GCA_964450015.1 uncultured Christensenella sp.
AACGTTAGGTAAATTACAGGAGGTACAGAAAAATGGCAGGTCAAAAGATACGTATCAAGTTAAAAGCGTACGACCACAATCTCATCGATACGTCGGCGGCGAAAATCGTTGACGCGGTGAAGCGCACGGGCGCGAGCATTTCCGGTCCTATCCCTCTCCCCACCGAGAAGGAAATAGTCACCATATTGCGCGCACCGCACAAGTATAAGGACAGCAGAGAGCAGTTCGAGCTTCGCACGCATAAGAGACTTATCGATATTTACAATTCTACGTCCAAAACGGTGGACGCGTTAATGAAGCTCGATTTGCCCGCAGGCGTCGACATTCAGATTAAGTTATAATAGGAGGCATATCAATGAAAAAGGCAATTTTAGGACGCAAGATTGGTATGAGCCAAATATTTACCGCCGACGGCAAGATGATTCCCGTTACCGTAGTTGAAGCGGGTCCGTGCCCCGTCGTGCAGGTCAAGACGGTTGCAAAAGAAGGCTACGACGCAGTTCAGGTGGCTTTCGGAAGCATTAAACAAAAGAACGTTACCAAGCCCTTAAAGGGACATTACGACAAAGCCAATGTGGAAGCGAAGAGAGAACTCAGAGAATTCCGCTTCGACGATTGCTCCGGATACGAAGTAGGCAAGAACATCACTTGCGACAGCTTCGTCGTCGGCGACAAAGTTACCGTAACGGGTACGACGAGAGGCCGCGGCTTTACCGGCGTTATCCAAAGATGGAACGCGCAAAGAGTCGGTTCGATGACTCACGGTACCGGTCCTATCCACAGAAGCGTAGGTTCTATGGGCGCCAACTCCGACCCCAGCCGCGTTTTCAAAAACAAGCACATGGCAGGTCAGTACGGTAACGAGCAAGTTACTATTAAGAACCTTGAAGTAGTCCGCGTCGACGCGGAGAGGAACCTTTTGTTGATAAAGGGCGGATTGCCTGGCGCGAAAGGCAGCCTCGTCATCATCAAGGCGTAAGGGAGGTATACAATGGAATTAAAAGTATTCGATACCAACGGAAAGCAGGTTGATACGATTACCGTCAGCGACGCGGTGTTCGGCGCGGAGTACAACGAAGCGCTCATTCACCAAGTAGTCGTTGCGCAACTCGCAAACAAGCGTCAGGGTACGAAGAGCACTTTGACGAGAACCGAAGTTCGCGGCGGCGGTATCAAGCCGTGGAGACAAAAGGGTACCGGACGTGCTCGTCAAGGCAGCATCCGCGCTCCGCAATGGAAGCACGGCGGCGTAGTATTTGCACCGAAGCCCAGAGATTTTTCCAAGAAAATCAACAAGAGAATGAAGACGCAGGCGTTCGTAAGCGCGCTGAGCCAAAAGATAAGACAGGACGAGTTCGTCGTAGTGGACAAACTCGAAATTGCGGAAGGCAAGACTCGTCTTATGGCTGCGGTTTGCGACAAATTGGCAGCCGGCAAGAAGGCAATGTTCGTTACGGAGTGCGATAACGCCAACGTTATCCGCGCAACGCGCAACCTTCCCGACGCCGAGGTTTGCAACGTCGAACTTCTCAACGTTTACGATATCGTAAGGTGCGGAAAGGTGTTCGTAACCAAGGACGCCGTTAAGAAAATCGAGGAGGTCAACGCCTAATGAATAACTACGATATAATCATCAAGCCCGTAGCGACGGAAAAGAGTTATAGCGGCATAGTGGACAAGCAGTACGCTTTCGTGGTGGCAAAGTGCGCGACTAAGACCGAAATAAAGAATGCGGTAGAGCAGATATTCGGCGTCAAAGTTGCGAGGGTCAACGTAGCGAACTACGACGGGAAAATGAAGCGTCAAGGCAGAACCGAGGGAAGAACTTCTTCCTACAAGAAAGCCTACGTCAAATTAACCGAGGATAGCAAGACTATTGAATTTTTCGATAGCTTGTCGTAAAGAGGAGGAGTAACAATGGGTATAAAGAGATACAAAC
>CAYVEU010000270.1:0-1855 GCA_964450015.1 uncultured Christensenella sp.
GAAAGAATTTTTGCCTTATATTCTTCTTTATCTTCTTGTGAAATTCTATAACTTTCGCGCGCTTTTTGGAAAGATTTGTTATATACGAAATCGGTGATATTTTGCGAATTATCCAAAAAATCTACGGTCTTCGATTTGTACTTTATAAGCGCCGTCGCGGCAAACCAAGCTACCGCCATATCGACGTAATAGAACTTGCCGAAAACGACCTTTTTCAAGACTTCGAAAATCTTATCTATATGCTCGTCGTCTAAATAATGCGAAAGGAAAATTATTATTCCGCAACGCGACGTAAACTCGTCTTCCGCCTGCGCAAGCCGTACTGCAAAGCCGAATATATCGTCTTTTTCGTTCTTTTTAATCGGAATTTTGCTCATAACCGTATCGCACAACGCCCAGTTGTCTATATACTTTATCCAACTCTCGACGCGAGACAACCGATCTCCGTCGCATTTCCCCGCACTAACCGTAAGCAACCCCTGCAACTGCGTTATTTCGAAATATTCATCGGACGGATAGAGCAAAATTTTGCCGTGATCGACCTTTTTCAGGTACTTGAAAATTGCTTGCATTTGCGGCGAAGTTAAACCGAAAATCGCATAATTTGTTTTTATTATTTTTTTGTCGAAATCGGCTTTTTTTTGCGAGCCGTTTATTTGCAAATATTGACAAAAATCCGAAAATTCCAGTCGTTCTATGGGAACGCCTTTAAAAGTAAAATCCATATCAGTATTTCCTACGGAAAACGCTCGCAAACAAAACGATTATTACCACGACGGCAACAACGCCTACGGTAATCCCGACTATAGTTGCGATACTGGCGCCCTCTATCGGCGCAATAAGGACGTATTCGCCCAACTCGACGGTGTTGAATATTAGGTATCCGTCACGCGCGGTCGCCGTCAACATCTCGTTGCTTCCGTCGGGCGCAAAATGCAAAATGCGCAAGTTCTTCTTGCTCGATATACCGTCGTCGACTTTTATTCTGACCGTTATCGGGTCGGTTACCGTCACCTCTTCTCCGTCCAATTTCAGGCTTATTTTGTACGCTCCCTGCCGCTTGTAATCCTCAAACAGACCGCTTCCGCCGTAATATCTCTCGACTTTCTCGTTCATAGCCGTATAAATCTCGTTAGTGGGGTTTATTCCTGTATTAACAAACTCCAATTCGTAGCACGGGCTGAAACTGCCGGAAAGTACCAATAGCTGTTCGCCGTTTTCCGTAACTTCCAAAGTCGGTTGCGGGTTGCTGTTTATAACGATACGCGCGCCCGCGTAGCTTATTTCGTAAAGAGAACTGATCGCGCCCTCGGGAACGAGCAAAAACCCCTGCGAGTCCGTCGGCATTTTCGGCAATTCGGTAATTATCGCGGGCGACTCCAAATTATTGACGTTGTCCCCGCCAACAAATCCCTCGTAAACAACGTGCGCCTCGTACTGTTCGCCCTCGTTTATTTCCGCCGATCTCGCCCCGTTTATCAACGTTCGCGCGGTAAGCGGCGCTTTCTTTATCTTAAACTTGACGGTAAAAGAACGCGTTTCTCCGCCGTAATAGACTTTTGCCGACAATTCATACTGTCCGGGTATCATAACCACCGCGTATTTGTTGTCGAAAACTATATCCTGCGGCGATACGGTGATTTTCGCGCCGTCCCAGTAGAATTTCAATGCCGAATATAGAGAATTGACGAATTCGGTTTCTCCTCTACGGGCAAAATTGACGAACTTACCGTTATCGATGAGTCTGTATCCGGTATATAACACTCCTCCGCTTTGCTCGCATGTAAACTCCGTGGCGGCAGAAGCCGCCACGCCGATATTCGGTATCACCGAGCATGCCCCGAGCACGATTAAT
>CAYVEU010000271.1:0-1787 GCA_964450015.1 uncultured Christensenella sp.
ATTAAAATAATCCCAATAGTCGGCAAAATTGCCTAAGCTGTTGCCCATACAATGCGCATACTCGCATTGTATATACGGCAAATCGACGTAAGTTTCGGGTTTGTAAGTTACGCCCAGCGGCTTAAATACCGTAGTCCTGCAATGCGTAACGCGTTTGTTTTCACCTATAAGCGGCATTTTTTCGCATCTTGCGTACATTTCGCTCATAACGTCGCTCACTTCGCCGGTTATGTCCTCTTCATAGTGAACGAAACGCGTATCGTCTATGGCTAAAACCGCCTTTTTCATTTCCACGAACGCTTTGCCGAATCCTGACTCGTTACCTAACGACCAACTGACTATACACGGGTGGTTTTTATATGTATTTACCATATTTTTAACACGGTAAACGCATTGCTCTGTCCACAATTTTTTGCCGTTGGGAATCATAAAACTCAGCCCGTGCGTTTCCAAATTGTTTTCGCACATAACTAAAATTCCCATTTCGTCGCACAATTCGTAAAAATACCTGCTGTTCGGATAGTGACTTGTTCTGATTGCCGTGATATTGTTCTCCAAGCAAAGCTGTAAATCGCTACGAATCTTTTCTTTGGGAACGGCATGACCGTACTCGGGATGAAACTCGTGCCTGTTTACGCCTCGAAATTTGAGCGGTTTTCCGTTCAAAAGAATGAACGGTCCTCTACCGCTTATCATCGGCACGATATTTATTTCACGGAAACCGAATTTACCTTTTCTCCTGTCGATTTCCTCTTGTCCTTTCAAAAGAATCAATTCCAAATCGTACAAATTGGGCGTTTCGTGCGACCATAAATACGGCTCCGCAACTACGTTATAGAGAGATATGTTCGACTCTTGCAACGGTACGACTGTTTCCCAAACGGTATTAGCACCGAATTTTAGTTTGGCTTTTACGGAACAATCGCTTATATCGCCCTTGATGTTCACGTCTACACGTATTTGCGCGGTATCGTATCCGTCATAAAAATAACTGCGTGCAAAATAGTCGGCAATTTCCGTATTCGGCTTATTTATTATGTAAACTTCGCGGAAAATGCCCGAAATACGCCACATATCTTGATCTTCCAGATAGCTGCCGGTACAATAACGATAGACGACAACCGTTAATTTGTTCTTTCCGTCTTTCAATTTATCGGTTATATCGTATTCTTGAAAATCAAACGTATCTTCGCCGTATCCTACGAATTCTCCGTTCAAATACACTTCCGCACAGGAGTTGACGCCGTCAAATCTAACGTGGTATTTTCCCTCGTTTTTTTGAACTTCGAATTCCTTAACGTACACTCCGACGCTGTTTTTATTTGGCTTGATCTTAGGCACCGCGCATAAATTTTTGCTTACAAGCGCGTGAGGATAAGCAATATTCGTATAAATCGGGGTATCGTAGCCTTTTATTTGCCAATTCGACGGCACCGTTATCGTGTCGAATTTTTCCAAACTATAATTCGCATCCGTTATATCCGAAGGTACTTCTTCAACTGTTTTAAACCACTTAAAGCCCCAATTTCCGCTCAAATTTAACACTTTCGGCGTGTTTTCCGTCGTCAACGGAAAACCTGCCGCATATCTATCCAAACCGTTTACGTTGTATATATGTTTATCGTTCCAAAAATTTAACATCGATTATCTCCTTATGATTTCCTTGCGTAGCTTTTAGCCGCCTATATTTTTCTTGCTATGCGCCTACTCGCGCGAGAGAGCGCATGCGACATATTATTAATATAATTTTTATTATTATATCACGACAAACGCAATATTACAATAAG
>CAYVEU010000272.1:0-1783 GCA_964450015.1 uncultured Christensenella sp.
GTATCAACAAAGGACAGTACGAAGCGGGCAAGGTACTCGGCATGACTAAAACGCAGATATTTTTCCGCGTGGTTTTATTGCAGGTCATAAAGAGAATTGTACCGCCTATGAGCAACGAAATTATCACGCTCGTAAAGGACACGGCGCTTGGCAGGGTAATAATGGTTACCGAAATTATTTGGCAAGCCGAGGTTCTTATGTCGAGCGCGCTTATCTGGCCGCTTTTCTACGCGGGCGTGTTCTATCTCGTATTCGTCGGCGTATTAACCGTGCTTTTCAGATTTGTCGAAAAGAAAATGAGCTACTTTCAGAGCTAGGGTAGGTGACAAATGGCGTTTTTGGAAGTTAAAAATATCAAAAAGCAATTCGGACAACTCGAAGTTCTCAAAGGTATCGATTTTACTTTGGAAAAGGGTGAGGTGCTGGCGATAATCGGCTCGTCGGGCAGCGGCAAGACTACGCTGCTTAGATGTCTCAACATGTTGGAAACGCCTACGACGGGGCAGGTGTTTTTGAATGGAGAACTTTTGTACGACGCCGTCGGCGCGCACAAATTGACCGAAGCCGACTTGCGCCTAAAACGGTTGCATTTAGGGCTTGTTTTTCAAAATTTCAATCTTTTTCCGCAATATAACGTCAAGCAAAATATAATGCTTGCGCCCAAGCTTTTGTATAAAAGTTTGACGGCAAAACGCGTTAGAGAATTGCGCAAAAAGCAGTTTAAACTCAAATTGAAAATAAATAAGAGCGACGAGGTTATGACCGAAATCGACGAAATCGGTCGGGAAATCCTTTCGTTACAGTCCGAACTTAAATCCGAAATTGCAGGATTAAACGATAAAGCGGACGCGCTTTTGCAAAGAGTCGGGCTTTCGGAAAAGGCAAATTCTTATCCTTGCGAATTGTCCGGCGGGCAATGTCAGCGCGTTGCTATCGCCAGAGCTTTGGCGCTCGACCCCGATATTCTTTGCTTTGACGAGCCGACCAGCGCGTTAGACCCGGAACTTACGGGCGAAGTTTTAAAGGTTATAAAGGGTTTAAAGAGTGGCGACAGTACGATGATAGTCGTCACGCACGAGATGGATTTTGCAAAAAACGTGGCGGACAAGATTATTTTTATGGCGGACGGCGTGATAGAAGAAGAAGGAACGCCCGAGCAAGTTTTCGACAACCCGCAAAGCGAGAAGACGAAAGCGTTTTTGCGAAAAGCCGAGGAGGACTTGAAATAAATGAGTATAGACGGCAAAATTACAGTGGAAATGATAGACGACTTGCGTAAAGCCGTGATAGCGATAGACAGTGACGGGCTTTGCGCGGCGTTTTTCAGCGACTTGTTTACCGCGACGGAAACCGAGCAGTTTGCACAGCGGTTGCGTGCAGCTAAACTTCTTTTGGAAGGAAAAACTTATGCGCAGATTATCGCCGAAACCGACATATCCAGCGCTACGTTAAGCAGGGTGTCTAACTGCGTTCGTCGCGGCAACGGCGGTTATGAAAAGGTAATCAAAAAAATCACCGAAAAAGATTAGAAATATATTATTTAATAAGAAAAGAGGTCGGAATGCGACCTCTTTTCTGTTTTTTAATATTCCGAAACCGTTTCCGCAAGTAATATTAAAACCCGCTGTGAGCAGGTGGGTTTTCTGCCTCGACTTCTGCCTTCCCCTGACCATACCTTTCGGCGAGGGCGTGACATCCGACCGACTTGGACTCCGAAATCCCTTTTATTTAATTTGCGGTTAAAAATGAGCTTGCGGTAACGCATCTCGGTATCTTCAGTATA
>CAYVEU010000273.1:0-1781 GCA_964450015.1 uncultured Christensenella sp.
TCTCATGAAAACCTCCGTTTAAATAACTATACCCTAAATTAGCGTTTTCGTCAAATGTCGTGGGTAGAATTGAGTGATTTTTCCCGAAACCGAACCGTCGGCGTACCTCGTCGCAACTCTCTCCGTCTACGAATATGCTATGCACATTCGCGAATTACTTCGAGGTTGCTCCTCTTCCCCACCGCGACAAGCGCGGTGAGGATACCCCTATTACGATAGGTGATGGCTTCGGGAAAGTCCTCGAATTTTACTCAAAATATCCGTTTTTAGCGGTAAAGTAACATTTCTTAAATAGCCCTCCGCTTTTTTACGTTGCATGCTTTCCTATTCGGGGACGTAAAGCGCATAATTATACACGCGAATCAAATGTCGCGGACTTCTATTTTTACTTTAACGTCTAACGTTATATCTTTTATAGTTAAATCTTTGGCTTTTTTGCCGTTTTTGGAGTAGAATCCCTCGTAAAAGCTGAATATATCGACTTCATTTTCCTGCATGTCCGCGAAGAAGTCGTCTACTTTCTTTTTTATATCGTTTTGCGCGTTTTCTATTTCGGTCTCGCTTAGCTTGGTTCTGTCTACGAAGGTGTCGGCGGAGGAATAATCGATAATTTCTTTTAAAATTGTGTCGATGCTTATCTCCATTTTTACGGTTTTATTCTCGAAGTCGTAGTCTATTTTGTTCTTTTTATCCAATATATATAGGACGATTTGTTCGCCGTTGTCGCCTTTTCCGTCGATATTGCCTTTGCTTACCTTGTTTTTAACGTAGTTAAGGGCGGACGAGCCGTCGGCGTCGTATATTCCGACAAATTCGTTTTTCTTAAATATAACGACGGAGTTCATGGTGAAAACGTAGTCGGTTTTGTCGTCCCCGGGAGAGCAGGAAACCGATTCGTTTACCTCTTCACGCTTTAAAAACGGTAGCCAATTCGCTTGACCCAACTGGTGATAGTCCACGACGAAATTTTGCAGGGTCTTTATAGTAGTGTCGTTGTAATTCGAAAATTCGTTGACCAGTTTTTGAACGTATAAGCTCGCGTTGTTCCCAAAGCCCGTGTTACTTTGCAGAAGCTGTGCGGCATACCCCTCGGATACGAAAAGATAAGCGTTTTCGCTGAGATAACTGTTGGTTATCAGGTAGTTCATTATGCTGTAAACTTGCGGACTTTTTGCTACGTTCTCGCCTATTATCACGACGTTGCAGTGGGTGAGAGCGACGGTTAAGCCCGCCTTTTGGCTGACTTCCGTCATTGCGCCCGCTATCGTCGGATGTTCGGCAATAACTATTCTTGCGGCAACGCCCGTGTCCTTAGACGTGCAGTCGGGGTTCAATATCTGCGCGCTTACGATAAGTTCGTTCCCTTCGTCAAGGTCTATGCCGAAGCCGACCACCATTGCGCGGTTGGAGAGCGGTTCGCCCGGAAGCATGCCGCCTACGAGCAAGAACACGATTATTGCTCCGAGGGTAAATAACCATTTATACTGTCGTTTCAAGTTTTGCCTCCTGTTGAGATTTTTGTTTTACGGCGTAGAGTACGAGCATTATTATGGGAATTGCAATCTCAATGCCGACTACAACGTACCGTATTGCGCTCGTCGCCAGAGCCAAAGCGTCTTTCAGTCCGGTGAATACCCAAATAAGCAGTATTCCCATCGCGATACATATTCCGCCCAGTCCGATACTTTTCTTTATCTTGAAGTACTTGACCGTTTCGCCGATAGCCGCAAACTTTAAAGCGATAGAACAAATCGACGTGGTTAGCCAAAGAAGAACGCTGG
>CAYVEU010000274.1:0-1765 GCA_964450015.1 uncultured Christensenella sp.
TCCGTCTATTTCCGTTCCGCCGCAAGCGACGTATACCGGCACGAACTCCTTTAACTGCTTAACGATACGGTTACCGAAAGCCAAGCGGAAGTGTTCTATGACGTAATCGTCCATTTCCTCGAACTTCTTCATGTTCTCTTCGCTTACTTTGTGCTCTTCCTGCGCTTTCTTGAACAGCTCTTCCAAATACGTATAATCGATAGGCAGCCCCTCGGTAAGCGGCGCGTCGAACGGCGCGGCTTTGGAGTTGATGTTTATCGGCATACCACGGTCGTAAACCTTATCGGATATCGCAAACGTCGAGTCGTCGTTGTTTGCCGTGCCGACGTACCACATATTCTGCGGCAACGAGAAACGCCCTTTGACGACGTGCTTCGGGTCGCTCGGCCAACCGCTCGGAACGAGGTCGACTACCCACTGGTCGCGGGACGGCATTTCCAAAATGGACAGCATTTCCGCAAAGTAGTATTCTACACGCGCTATGTTCATTTCGTCCAAAACCGTAATATATACGTTTTTGTTGTAAGTAGCGTCGTACATCGCTTTTAAAACCTCGGTTTCGTTGAAACGCTTGGTAAATTCGTTGAAGTACCCGAAAAGCTCCGTCCTGTCACGCCAAGACGGCTGAACGGAGGCTATCGTCGTATCGTTTTTAAGGAAGTGTCCCAAACATTCGGGCAACGACGTTTTACCCGTACCGGATATACCTTGTAATATTATAAGACGGGTCGTTGCCAAAGACGCAAAGAACAAGCGGATAATTTTAGGTTCGTAATACAATTTACGCCACGGACGGTCGGGGTTGTTTGCCGCGTAGTTTCTGAAACGGTCGCAAATTTGCTCCAATGTGTAATCGTAGCACTCGAATTTTTGCTCTGTAAAATCGGGCGCAAGGTACTTGTTGTCGACTTCCGTCAATTTGTAGAAACGGCTCTCGCCTTCCTTTTTCTCGCTCGAAGTGTCCTCGCCCTCTTCGCCCTCGATAATGTCATAGCCTTGATAAGCGACTTTGAGTCCCAAAATCCTGTCCTTTTCCTTGGTGGTCTTCACCAATTCCTTTTTAAGCGTGTTTATCTCGTCAACTAAGTCTTGATTGAGAACTTTGTCGCCGAAAATCTTCTTAAACAAGCGTTTCCCCCAGAAAATAGCCTGCCAAACAATCACGCAAAATACCGCGATAACGAGGATAAAGCAGAAGATTGCGCCCACTTTTGCGCCGGTGGACAACGCGTCTTTGTAATCGTTGAAGACTTTGACGTATTCGGGGATATTGAACATTTGGTACAGTGCCCCGAGCACTCCGCCGGAATTGCCGATAGACGGCGACGAGAAGAATAAGCCGAGTATTCCCCCAAAAAATATCTTCATAAATTCTTTAAAAAAGTTACCGAACGTCATTGTTTACCCCTTTTATTTTATCCCGCATAGTCGCCTTCGAATTTCAGCGTACTGAGCATGGCGGTTTTTTCCGCCCCGTCGTTATCCAAATCCACACCGCTGTACCAAGCGACCAATCTCATTTTCGCCGCCTTGTTCTTTGCTATATTAAACGTTATTTCACCGCTTCTCGATATAATTTCCGCATACGCTTGCTCGTCTATTCTTGAACCTACGGAAATCTCGCCGTAATAGAGCTTTTCACCTCCGCCCATAACGCCGACCAAAACGTCGTCGGCAAACAGTGCAACGCAAAGCGCGTCGGCGTTATCCCCATCGATTTCGTACTTGACGGTCACTTTTTGCGCAAAATCCGCGCTCTTATTGA
>CAYVEU010000275.1:0-1761 GCA_964450015.1 uncultured Christensenella sp.
AAGAAAAGGCGCTTAACAAGCACCCTCACCACCGCCTATCGGCAGAGCCTCCCCCTTAAAAAGGGGGAAGCTTTTTCACATTTCATATTCGGTTGCGTAAAGCCTACGGCTATACACTGTCCGTTTTCTTTTTGGTTCTGGGTTTACGAGGTTGCGGATAGTTAAAATTCTCTTTTTTCGCATCGATAAGCACGTTATAGTAAAGCGCTGCGTCCTCTTTTGCCTTGGTCAAGTCCATATCCACGCAATAGCCGCATTCTTTGGGCGTTGCGCCCGGTATATCGCCCGTAAACTCCGCCGCGTAGTCGAACGTTCTTTCGACCAGCGGATATATCGTTTCGGTGTCGACGTCGCCGTTTACTATAAGGTAAAAACCCGTCCTGCACCCCATCGGTCCGAAATAGATAATTTTATCCTTCCAAAGTTCGTCGTTTCTCAAAAAAGTCGCGCAGATATGTTCGAGCGCGTGTACGCTCCCCGTTTCCATAACGTCTTCATGGTACGGTCTTTTCATTCTTATATCGAACGTGGTAACCGTTTCGTATCCAATATAATCCTTGCGCGCAACGTACAGTCCTGCCTTTAATCTGGTGTGGTCCACTTGAAAACTCGGTATCGTATCCATTAACTTGCCTCTTATCTAAATTATTATTGTCACGTTTAAACAATTTATATCAAAAAACGTATGCTAGATTATTATATTGTAAACGGCATAATTAAGCAAGCTAAATCGCGGTCAAATTTAAATTGCCGTTATTTATGTGCGGATTTTTACCGTACCGAAGCCCGAAACCGCGTCGAAATTCAGCGTTACCGTTTTCCCTGTCTTTAATTCCGTTACGGTAAGCGTTTTGTTATCGTCCGATAAAGAAGCCTCGTATCCGCCGATAAGGTTATAGAAATCGATAAATTGCCTGATATAGCGGTTTTTAATTTCTTCTGTAACATCTTGTCCGTATCCGAAACGATATTCTATATTCTCATAAATGCTGTTATAAACGTTTTCGTCCAATAAATATATGGGAAAAGCTATCGGCATTCCTTCATCTTCTCTGCCGTTTTTCAACAACGCCCCCGCGGAGTAAAAGTAAAGATAATTGCTTCTTGCGGGGCGATCCCAAATAAAGACGTACCCGTTTCCGATATTTTCTCTGTCTACAATCAAACAACCCGTGCCTAAGTCTACCGTTTCTTTTCCGTCGCGTTTAGCGATATCCTTGATTTTGCCGATTACCTCATTATGCGGTATTTTTATATCCTTAATTACTATAAAGCTCTCGCCGTAATAGGCGTCGGGATTGCCTGCGCGCACCTTTACAGGTAAAGTTAACGAGCTTTCGTCAAAATATGATTTAGCCGTAGCTTCATCTTGCCATTTCGTATGATCCCAAAACGAAAAAGACATAACCAAAACAGTTGTCACAAACGCCAGTATAACGACCGTTAAAATAACCGAAAATGCAACGATTATTTTTTTGAATTTTTTTCTATCTTTTTTTATTTGCTTATCCGCAATATCAATGACCTCTTTTGCCGTTACGTCGCTTTCAAAATTTTCCTGCTCGGCATTTTTACTGCCGTATATAATTTCGGAAACCGTAACGTTTAACTCGTTCGCAAGCGCGGGTAACAGCGAAACGTCGGGGTAGGACAACCCTCGTTCCCACTTGGATACGGCTGTGTTTGTTACGCCCAGTCTTTCGCCAAGCTGCTGTTGCGTAATCCCTAATCTTTTCCTCTGCTCTGATATTAGTTTTCCGG
>CAYVEU010000276.1:0-1759 GCA_964450015.1 uncultured Christensenella sp.
AGGTAACAATGGATAATATGCGGCGTATTCTTTCAAGTTTCTTCTCTTGGCTTGAGGACGAAGATTACATAGTAAAAAGTCCTGTCCGCAGAATACACAAAGTCAAGTGCGCGAATATGATAAAGGAAACCTTTACCGACGAAGCGTTGGAAATCTTGCGAGATACTTGCACAAGCCTACGAAATCTTGCTATGATAGAATTGCTTGCTTCTGCTGGTATAAGAGTAGGCGAATTGGTACTACTGAATAGACAGGATATTAACTTTAACGAGCGGTCTTGTGTTGTATTCGGTAAAGGCGACAAACAGCGTGAAGTGTATTTCGATGCGAGAACAAAATTGCACTTGCAACAATACATATCACTACGAACAGACAATAACGAAGCCTTGTTTGTATCGTTAAAAGCCCCATTTAGCCGTTTACAAATAAGCGGCGTGGAAAAAGCCATGCGGAAGCTCGGTGATCTGGCTTCGGTAAAAAAGGTGCATCCGCACAAATTCAGACGAACACTTGCAACAATGGCAATAGACAAGGGTATGCCGATAGAACAAGTCCAAAACCTTTTAGGACACAAAAATATCAATACAACAATGCAGTATGCAATGGTAAACACCGTGAACGTCAAAAATTCGCACAGAAAAATAATCGGGTAGGTAACAATGGAACTCAAGAAATTAGGACAACTTGTTAATTTGGTTGATAATCGAAACAAAGGCTTACAGTCCACAAATTTGCTCGGAATTAACATAGACAAGTTCTTTATGCCGTCTGTTGCAAATGTGATCGGCACGGATTTGTCATCTTATAAAGTAGTTTCAACAAATCAATTTGCTTGTAATCCTATGCACGTCGGACGTGATGAAAAAATGCCCGTCGCCTTATATATGCAAACAGATTGTTCTATAGTTTCACCGGCGTACTTTGTATTTGAGGTTGCCGACGTCAACGAAATAATGCCCGAATATCTTATGTTATGGTTTAGGCGTAACGAATTTGATAGGGAAGTGTGGTTTCATACTGACGGAAGCGTTCGTGGCGGTATATTATGGGAAGAATTATGTGAACTTACAGTTCCTGTTCCTTCGATTGCACAACAACGTGAAATCGTTGACGCATATAACGATATTGAAAGGAGGATTGTGCTTAAAAGGAAGATAAATGATAATTTAGCGGCTTAAAAACTTGATGACAGTTTACATAATAATTGCAACCGTAGTTTTTCAAGAGAATTACATTCATTTTGATTTGCACGTATTTTACTGAATATTGGTTGGATAATACTATCAAATTCAAGAAGTTTATCATCAGACAAAGTTAGTGCAGGTATAGATTTCATATTTTCTTGACTTAACTTTGCTTGAACTGCGCCGGAAACAAACTCTTTTATGATTGTTTTCCGTAATGTCAATAGTACCATTTCCGTTGAAAAGCCATTTTTGCCCGTTAAAATATGAGCGTGGTTATTTACCCAAAATTTGCCGTTCAAATACTGTAGAAAAGGATAGCCTTGCTCGTTAATTACAGAACCGTCCTCGCCAAGTAACAAATAAATACCGTCAAATAAATAGTCATCAACGTAATCTACAAGCCCTGCTGCACCATAATACGGATATATTTTCTCTCGTTCCGCTCGTTCTTGCGAAGAAAGTGGGATGCGCTTGTAATCAAAGATGGAAATTATATCTCCGAGTTGACATTCTGACGCATTATTAGCATCGCCGTTTAGTATGAACCACTCTCTGTAAATCGTTTGAGCAAC
>CAYVEU010000277.1:0-1754 GCA_964450015.1 uncultured Christensenella sp.
TTTTATTATCGCTCACTCATTAAAGTGGAGAATATTGAATTCAGTAATAAGAGACTAAAAAGCATACGCCCAATCTTCAATCAAGGATAGCAGATTTTTTGATATGTCTAAAAATGCGTATTAACTTAAATTTACAGAGCCGGTAAAATAAATTAAATTGGCGTTTAGAGGTTAAAAAAGAAAAAAGATAAAGTAATTATTTTTGCTTTATTTTTAAACGACTGATAATTTTTTTATTAAAAACAGTAAAAATGCGACTAAAAAGGGTTGCATTTTTTTTGTAAAAATATTAAAATAATGACAGAAAATAAAATTCCGTTAGGAGGACAAAAATAATGGGTAAAGTAAAAATTGGTATTAACGGCTTCGGAAGAATCGGACGTTTGGTTTTTCGCGCTTGCTGCGAAAGAACCGACGTTAAAGTCGTGGGTATAAACGATCCGTTTATCGACTTGGAGTATATGAAGTATATGCTTCAATACGATAGCGTTCACGGAAAATTCGACGGCACTATCGAGGTTGCCGACGGCAAGCTCATCGTAAACGGCAATGCGATTACGGTATTTGCCGAAAAGGACCCCGCAAACATCAACTGGAAGTCCTGCGGCGCAAAGTACATTGCGGAAGCTACCGGCGTATTCACAACCACCGAGCTTGCGAAAGTTCATATAAAGAAAGGCGGCGCAAAGAAAGTCGTTATCACGGCTCCTTCCAAGGACGCGCCTATGTTCGTTTGCGGCGTAAACCTCGACAAATACGACAGAAAGATGAAAGTAGTTTCCAACGCAAGCTGCACGACCAACTGCTTGGCTCCTCTTGCCAAGGTCGTAAACGACAAGTTCGGTATCGTTGAAGGTCTTATGACCACCGTTCACGCTACCACCGCCACCCAAAAGACCGTTGACGGACCGTCCAAAAAGGATTGGAGAGGCGGACGCGGCGCAGGTTGCAACATCATTCCGTCGTCCACGGGCGCGGCAAAAGCGGTCGGCAAGGTTATCCCCGAACTTAACGGGAAATTGACAGGTATGGCGTTCCGCGTACCCACCCCCGACGTATCCGTCGTAGATTTAACCGTAAGACTGGAAAAAGAAGCTACCTACGAAGAAGTCAAGGCGGCAATTAAAGAAGCAAGCGAAACCACAATGAAGGGTATCCTCGGATACACCGAAGACGCGGTCGTTTCCACCGATTTCGTTCACGAAAAGAGAACTTCCGTATTCGACGCTTCCGCGGGTATCGCTCTTAACGGCAACTTTATGAAGCTCGTTAGCTGGTACGATAACGAATGGGGTTACAGCAACAAAGTCGTTGACCTTATCGTGCATATGTCTAAGGTTGATAAGCAGAAGTAATTTTTACTTAAACCATAGATTTAACAATAAGAGAGGCTGTCGCTTATGCTGACAGCCTTTTTGGTTAGGACTTTATTCTGAAATTAAAGCTTGAACGGCATAATAACACGCTTTGCGGGCATTTATGCGGCGCAATTCATATGAAAACGCCCTAATACTCGTCACAGCGCATTTAGGAGCGGCGCTTTTAAATGATTAATACTTTGTAAGTCGGACTTGCGCGGGAACAAATTTTATCCATCGCGTCGTTTGCTCCGACCGTGAGTTAATTTCCGCGTGACGATTGGTTCGGCGGAGCCTCTTGTACTTGATAAAAATAACTAAATATAGTAAAATATATTTTATGGAGAATTTCAAGCGGAACGCCGTGGGGATAACGTTACTTATTTTGATTGCCGT
>CAYVEU010000278.1:0-1729 GCA_964450015.1 uncultured Christensenella sp.
CCGTCGCAGTAAATTGTCAAGGGTTTGCCCCGTAGGGGTCGGCGGCTTTATGCCTAACGGGAGATAAATAGCCGCCCTTGACAATTTTTCGAGGCGGTGATACCCACGCCATAGGCGGTAAGCACAAGCGAACACAAAAGACTATAAAACGCTAACAAAATAAGAATACGCTTTTATGAGATTATTTTATCATTTTATCTTGACAATGTCAACATTAAATGCTATAATCTTGATAATGTTAAGATTATATAGGAGTTACAAATGGAAAAAACACAATCATATCATCACGGCAATTTGAGAAACGAACTTATTGAAAAGGCTATTGCCATAGTCAACAACGAGGGCGAACAAGGTTTATCTATTCGTAAAGTCGCGGGTGCTTGCGGCGTAACGTATGCTGCGCCGTATGCACATTTCAAAGGCAAAGAGGAATTGTTATTAGCCTGCCGAGAATATGTGTCAAAACAATTTGCCGAATATCTCATAGAGGCAATAGCGGGCAAGGATACAACAAACCCCGAAACGCTTACTATACTTGGAAACGCATATATAGAATTTTTCAAATCACACTCTGTATATTATTATTTCATTTTCAACAGTAGAGAAACTTGCAAAATGATATTAACGCTTGACGAGGTCAAAAACAATTACCCGCCTTTTGAAGTATTCCGAAAAGTTTGTTTGTCATTGACTGAAAAATACGGCTTAACAAAACAGCAAGGGCTTGCAAGGCTCATTAAGTGCTGGTCGCTTGTTCACGGCGCGACGGCTCTCATAATATCCCCGAACGTAGAAATAGACGGCGATTGGAGCGTATATTTGAAAAATCTTTATGATTAAAGGAGCGATATGAAAAAGTTTATTGATAGATTTCCGATTATATTTTCGGTTGCGGTTTTTGCAATTTCTATGCCTATAATTTGGGGCGCATTATATCCGCTTTTATATAAATTGCCTTTCTATTGGGCAAGTGCTATAAAATACGCTCTTACGATCCTTGTAGTCGTCGTGGTTTGCTTTGTCGTTTATCGTAAAATACCGTTTACTCTAAAATGTAAAAAACTTTTCAAAGGGCTGTTCACATTTGGGCTGGTCGGGTTAATATGTGCTATAATGGCTTTTATATTTAGTTATAACACACCTGATACGAAGCCGTCCGTTTCAACTGTTATAGGTTTTATTTTCTATAATCTTGCGATAGCCGTTAGCGAGGAGTTTTTATTTCGCGGTGTTATTTTTACACAAATGCTTGATAGTTGGAAAAGCAAAAAAGGGTTTATTTGGGCGGCAATAATCGTATCGTCCGTAATATTCGGGTTAAGACATTTTCTTAATCTTATAACAAAAACAAATGCAACAATAACAACAATCGGGCAAGTTCTTTTTACTTTTATGGCGGGCTTTTATCTTTGTGCAGTTTATTTAAGAACACGCAATATATGGGTTTGCATTATAATTCATTTTTTGGAAGATTTTTTCACGGGATTTTGGGCTATCGTTTCAGCATCTGCGGCAGTTGCACAAACGGTTGACGGAACAATAACGAATATGTTTTTGCTCGTAGCCGTTCACTTGGTCTATATCCTTTTCGGCGTTTTAATGCTTAAAAGCAAAAAATGGCAATATCAACCGCTCATTGAAAACAAAGAAAAGGAACAAGGGTCATGACTAACTATAGTATATTAATTGTGAAAGGCCGGCGACGGATTAAATTTAGAAATCCATTGCC
>CAYVEU010000279.1:0-1727 GCA_964450015.1 uncultured Christensenella sp.
AAATGGAATAAAACGCTTGACAGCGGATACAATAGTGTTATAATTATTTTAGCAGTCAAAAGTTACGAGTGCTAACAAACATTAAATTATAGTGCTAACAAGGAAGATATGCCAGCTGATAAATTGTCGGAGCGTAAACAGAAAATCTTAAAAGCCGTTGTGGAAGAATACATCGGTAGCGCTTCCCCTATATCTTCGGGAGAGATTAAGACTAAATATTTTGACGATATAAGCTCGGCAACTATTAGAAACGAACTGTCCGCATTAGAAGAAATGGGGTATTTGATTCAGCCTCATACTTCTTCCGGAAGGATACCGTCGAAAATGGCGTACACCCTGTACGTTGACAGATTTTTGGAAAAGCGCCCGCTAAGAAAAGAAGAGATAGCGATAATTCAGGACGCATTCAAAGAGCGGTTTAGCGAAATCGAAGATATAGTGCGCAGAACGGCGAAAGTTATAAGCGACGTTACTAATTATACTTCGGTAATAGTTCTCAAAAATATAAACAAGGTAGTATTAAAAGAAGTTAAGCTTATAGACCTTGACGCGCATACCGTATTGGTAGTAATCATTACCGACAGCGGTATTATAAGGGATAAAGTAATAAGCGTTTCCGACAACGTGGACGCGGCGTATATAAAGGACGCCAACGCAATGGTAAATAAGATATTCGCCGGCAAAACCGTAAACGATGTCAAAAACCCCGACAAACTCATAGATGACGAGTTGAATGAGTTTAAAGAGCTTTACGAGAGCATAATAACTATTCTCGACAACATTGCGGCAAAGGACGAGGAAAGCGTTTATATGGAAGGACAGTCCAAATTTTTAGAGTATCCCGACCACGACATCAGCGCGACGAAAGACTTTTTGTCGGTTATTGACACAAAGGAACGCCTTGCGGAAATTATCGACGATAATAACGATATAGAATTCAGCGTAAGAATCGGCAAGGACGAGAACGGCGGAATAGCTAAGTGCGCGATAGTGACGGCAAGGTGTTTGCTAAACGGCAAAGAGATAGGGCATGCAGGAGTAATCGGACCGGAGAGAATGGATTATTCCAAGGTAATGAGCGTTTTAAAATGCGTCGCGGACGCATTGAAAGATATTACGGACGGAGATAACGGAGGTAGCAATGGACCCAAAAGACTTAAATAATGAAGATATAGACGTTACGGAGGAGAATACCAACGGAGAGGAAGCCGTTATAGGAGAAGCGGAAATCAGCGATACGACGGTTGCGGAAGCTTTAAAAAAAGCGGAAGAATTTAAGGATATGGCGCAACGCGTACAAGCCGAATTCGACAATTACCGCAGGCGCAACGCGGAAGCCGTGCGAAATGCGCGACATGACGGATGCGACGACGTTATTATGGCTTTACTGCCGGTTATAGATAATTTCGAACGCGGAATGCAAGCGGTAGAGGACAGCGCGAGAACGGGCATAGAGCTTATTTTTAAGCAGGTATTAGCTATCTTGGAGAAGTTCGGCGTAAAAGAAATAGCGGCTTTGGGAGCTGAATTTAATCCGAACTATCATCATGCAATAGCAAAGTGTGACGACCCCGAAAACGAGAATACGGTAGTGGAAGTATTCCAAAAGGGTTATATAAGAAACAATAAAATACTGAGACCGGCAATGGTCAAGGTGGCTCAATAAAATATAAAAGGAGAAGTTCATTATGACTAAAATTATAGGTATTGATTTAGGAACAACAAAC
>CAYVEU010000280.1:0-1720 GCA_964450015.1 uncultured Christensenella sp.
TTGCCTTGTTCTGCTCGTTTATAGAAACCGACGAAAATCTTTTTATTATTATATAATAACGAAGATAATAGTTGTTTTAAGGTGGAATATGCTCTCCGACATTGAAATTGCAGAAAGCTGTAAAATCAAGGATATCCGCATAATTGCAAAAAAACTCAATCTCGGCGAAGATAAACTTGAGCTTTACGGCAAATATAAGGCAAAAATCGACTTAAAAGAGGTAAACCCCAAAGCAAAGCTCATTCTCGTAACGGCGATCAATCCCACGGCAAGCGGCGAAGGAAAGACCACCGTTTCTATAGGACTTGCCGACGGTATGGCTCAGCTCGGCAAAAAAGTTTGTCTTGCACTGCGTGAACCGTCTTTAGGACCCGTATTCGGCATAAAAGGCGGAGCAGCGGGCGGCGGGTATGCGCAGGTAATTCCTATGGCGGACATCAATCTGCACTTTACGGGCGACTTGCACGCAATCACCGCGGCGAACAATCTTCTGTGCGCAATGGTAGACAATCACATATTCCGCGGCAACGCACTGAAAATTTCAGACGTCTATTTCCGCCGCTGTATGGATATGAACGACCGCGCGCTTCGGGATATAACGCTCAACTGCGAAGCAGGCACGATGAAAGGCTGCCAAAGCTACCAAAGGCACGAGGGGTTTGAAATAACCGCGGCTTCGGAAATAATGGCAATTCTGTGCCTTGCAACAGATTTAGCCGACCTAAAAAAGCGTATAGGCAATATCGTCGTGGGAATTAATGAAGACGGAGAGTACGTCCGCGCAAAACAGCTTCACGCCGAAGGCGCAATGACGACTCTTTTGAAGGACGCAATAAAGCCAAACCTCGTACAGACGCTCGAAGGTACCCCCGCAATCGTACACGGCGGACCCTTTGCAAACATAGCCCACGGCTGCAACTCGATACGCGCTACGTATACGGCAATGACCATTTCGGATTATACTGTAACCGAAGCGGGCTTCGGCGCTGATTTGGGTGCGGAAAAATTTCTCGACACAAAATGCCGTATCGCAGGTATTCAGCCCGACTGCATAGTAGTAGTCGCAACGGTTAAGGCGCTTAAGCTTCACGGCGGAGCAGATAAGGCTAATCTTTCGGAAGAGAACTTGCCTGCACTCAAAGCGGGGCTTCCCAATCTTTTAAAACACGTTGAAAATATAACTAAGGTATACAACAAACCCGTAGTCGTTGCTATGAACGCATTTGCAACTGATACGCAGGCTGAAATCGAAGAAGTGCTTTCCGCATGTGAAAACGCAGGTGCAAAAGCCGTGTTCACCGACGTATTTTTAAAGGGCGGCGAGGGCGGAAAAGAGCTTGCCGCAGCCGTAATCGAGAAGTGCAATACTCCGTCGGAGCTTCACTACGCTTACGATTTAAACGACGATATAAAGACGAAGATAGACTGCATAGTAAAAAACGTCTACGGCGGAGACGGTGCAGAGTATTCGGATAGCGCACTTAAAGCAATAGACGAAATAGAGAGTAAGGGCATTACGGGCTTGCCCGTAATAATCGCAAAAACGCAGTATTCTCTTTCCGACGATGCGACAAAACTCGCCAGACCGGAAGGTTTTAAAATTTTCGTCCGCGACGTAATCTATAAGGGCGGTGCAAATTTTATTGTTGCCGTGGCTGGTTCTATAATGCTTATGCCCGGTCTCGGCAAAGTACCCGCCGCAGAGCGTATAGATATAGAC
>CAYVEU010000281.1:0-1711 GCA_964450015.1 uncultured Christensenella sp.
CATGACTTTCGGCGATATTTGCGTAAATATTACTTCACGGACTGTTTCAAAAAATGGACAAATAATCCCGTTGTCTCTGCGTGAATTTGATTTGCTTGAATATTTATGTGAAAATAAAAATATGGCAATAGCCAAAGATAAGCTTTTAAGCGAAGTGTGGGGAGCATTTTCACTTGTTGAGCCGTCAACCTTAACGGTACACATTCGCTGGCTGCGGGAAAAGCTGGAGGACGATCCTGCAAATCCTAAGTACATAAAAACCGTTTTCAAGGTAGGATATATGCTGGAGGTGGAGGAATGAAAAATAAACTTGTTTTTGTTGCTGCTTTATTTTTACTTGCTGTAATTTTTCTTTCAGGCGGATTTTATTTATCTTCAAAAGGTGGAAATATAGATGATGAGAGGTCGGAATATATCGTTGCATTAAACGAAATAAGCAGACTTAACGCAAGTGAAAATTACGAATTGGTAAATGATAAAATCAATGTTTTGCAGGAAAATATGCGTAACAAAGAAGATACACAAAGCGGAGTAAGCGTTATACCGATATTATGCGGAGCAAGCGTTTTTCTTTTTGCTGTGATGTTTGGATATATTTATTTTGCAATACTGCGTCCTTTTGAGAAAATGAAAGATTTTGCAGCTAAAATTTCTATGGGAGATTTTGACGTACCATTAAATTACGAACGGTCAAATTATTTCGGAGAATTTACATGGGCGTTTGACAGCATGAGAAATGAGATAACAAAATCAAGGGCAAGCGAAAAAGAAGCAATAGAAAACAACAAGACCGTTATTGCCACTCTTTCACATGATATAAAAACACCTATTGCGTCCATAAGGGCATATGCAGAGGGACTTTCCGCAAATCTGGACAGCACTTATGAAAAACGTGAAAAATATTTAAGCGTTATAACAAAAAAGTGCGATGAGGTATCACGTCTTACGGACGATTTATTTTTGCACTCAATTTCCGATCTTGACAAGCTTAAACTTACTCCCGAAAGGATAGAAATATGCGCCTTTACGGAGAGCGTTATAAATGAAATTTCTGCGGAACGGGAAGATGTGATTTTTAGGAAACCCGATTTTACGGCGTTTGTCAATGCCGATAAAAACAGGTTCACACAGCTTTGCGAAAACATTATTAACAATGCGAGAAAGTATGCAAAGACAAATGTTGAAGTGTTTTTTGCAATAGAAAACGAAAATATTGTTCTGCACTTTCGTGATCACGGCAAGGGTATTCCCGATGAAAATATGCCGTTTATTTTCGATAAATTTTATCGGGGAAACAACTGCGGCAGCGAACAGGGTTCAGGACTTGGACTTTATATTGTAAAATACATTGCTGAAAAAATGGGCGGAAATGTTATTCTTCAAAATCATGCCGTTGGTCTTGAAGTTAAAATAATCCTGCCAACAATAAAATAGCATAAAAATTATTTTCTTAAGGACTTCTTAATATCTTTGGCGGTAAAATAGAATTATCAGAATAAGAAAGGAAAGTTTTCAAATGAAAAATACTGTTTTATCGGCAAAAAAACTGTGCAAAAGCTTTGCGCACAACGGCGGTCAGGTACACATTCTGTCCCACATTGATTTTGACTTATATGAGGGCGATTTTACCGTTATAATGGGGGCAAGCGGTTCTGGGAACGTCAGTATCTTTGACGGATCGGGGAAGAGGTAGTCGAGAGAGAGATGGTCA
>CAYVEU010000282.1:0-1710 GCA_964450015.1 uncultured Christensenella sp.
TCAGAATTGCGAAAAGCTGAAAGATTTTGCAGTTCCCCAGTCGCTTACGTCAATCGGCGGAAATGCGTTTTCGGGATGTGCGGCGCTTACCGCATTTACAATCGGCGAGAACGTGACGGCGGTTCAGTATAACGCATTTATGAATTGCCACGCTTTAAAAGATTTAACGATTGCGGGCGGATCGAAAGCGCTTGAAATCGGAAATAGTGCGTTTAATTATTGCGGAATGGAAGAGGTGACTTTGCCTGACCGCGTTACGAAAATCGGAGATAATGCGTTTAAAGGAAACTATGATTTAAAAACCGTTTCGATCGGAAAAGGGCTTGCGCAGATCGGGGGCGAGGCGTTCGGCAGTTGCAACTCTTTGGAAACGATTACGGTATCTTCGGAAAATCCCGTGCTTACGGTAAGCGGAAAATGCTTTATCGATAAAGGTGCCAAAACGATACTTTTCGGGCTTGAAGGATGTACCATTCCCGCAGACGCGAATCTTGCAACTAAAATCGGCGGAAAAGCATTTATGGGGTGCGGATTGACTTCCATAACCATTCCCAATACGATTACCGTAATCGAGAAAGAGGCGTTCCGTAAATGCGAACAACTCGAAACGGTTGTTTTATCCAATGGGGTGACAAGTATCGAACAGTTTACGTTTGCAGAGTGTTCCAATCTTCGTTCTGTTACGTTCGGGAATCAAACGGAAATTATCGGCATGTCTGCATTTAAAGATTGCGCTTCGTTGGAAGCAATCACGCTTCCCAACACCGTAACGACCATCGGCAACAGCGCTTTCTACGGTTGCGCAAAGCTCGAAACAACGATAGGGGATAACATTACGTCTATCGGAACGTCGGCGTTCAGCGGTTGTCCTAACGTACAGACGAAAGAAAACGGAATTATTTACGTCGGCGACGGGAATAAAAAATGGGTTATCGGGCGCGACGATGCGGCGCTCGGCAGCAATGTAACGTTAGAGATTCCCGAAGGCGTCGTAGGAATCGTAGGAGGAGCGTTTTCGGGATGTACGGTTATTACGGCTGTCAATTTGCCTTCCACGCTGTTGACGATCGGTGATAACGCATTCAGCGAGTGCATCAATCTTATGGCGGTCACAATTCCGGATAACGTAACGACGATCGGGGATTACGCATTCTACAATTGCAGTAAGTTGGATACGGTTGTAATCGGAAATGCGGTAAATTATATCGGGCAAAAAGCATTTTCTAATTGCAATAGTCTTGCAAGCGTTACGTTTAAACAGACGGAAGGTTGGAGGTATTGTACACAATATAGCCCCAACGGTTATGCGACTTCAAGTAGTGATTTCGCTACTCCGCAAGCGACGGCTACGAAAATGAAAAATTCTTGGTTTAGTTCGTATTCGTCATACTATTTAAAACGTACGGAATCCTAATATATGAGGGCGGCAGAAAAATCTGCCGCTCTTATTTTATCTATTGGGATACGGAAAATAAAAACCGACGGATATTATCCGTCCTTTTTTGGTCGAGGCGACGGGATATTCCGCAGAAGGCGGAAAGCGTCGTCGCGAACGGAGATAGAGGAAGGGAATGACAAAAACGCGATTCGCTCCTCGCGCGAACACGCGGGAATGCGCGGCTTCGAGCGGTCCGTTTCCTTAATCAAAAAAGAAGCGAACAATATTATGTCCGCTTCTTTTTTGGTCGAGGCGACGGGATTCGAACACGC
>CAYVEU010000283.1:0-1654 GCA_964450015.1 uncultured Christensenella sp.
TTTGACGAAAACGCTAATTTAGGGTATAGTTATTTAAACGGAGGTTTTCATGAGAATAATTATACCTAAGGGAATTAAAGTAGGACACGCGGAAAACGACCACACGGGAGTGACCGTTATTCTATCCGAAAAAGGCTGCGCCGCAGGCGTAGACGTTCGCGGAAACGCTCCCGGTACGAGAGAAACCGACCTATTGCGCCCCGAAAAAGCCGTTCAAAAAATCAACGCAGTAGTCCTAAGCGGCGGTTCCGCCTACGGGCTTGCGGCTTCCTGTGGCGTTATGGAATATCTGAAAGAGCGCAATTTGGGTCACCGTATGCCCGGTAAAGTGGTGCCCATAGTCACGGGTGCGGTAATTTATGACCTTAACGAAAAGGATTATTTCTACCCCGACGCGACAATGGGATATGCGGCTTGCGAAAAAGCTACCTCTACCCCGTTATTCGGACAAGTCGGCGCAGGCAAAGGCGCGACCGTCGGTAAAATACGAGGCGTAAAAAATTCCTGCAAGAGCGGCATCGGCGCGTACACCGTTAAATGCGCAGGGATAACGGTTACCGCAATAGTATGCGTAAACGCGTTCGGAGACGTAATCGATACCGACGGCAAAATTATCGCGGGAGCCAAAGGCAAGAACGGACAATTCATAAATACCGAAGAGTGTCTTTTAAATGGCAGTATCGGCAAAATTTTATTCGGCGGCAACACGACGATAGGCTGCATTTTGACAAACGCCAACTTGGATAAATTGCACTGCAATAAATTAGCTTCCATCGCCCATAACGGACTGGCAAAATCCATAAGCCCCGTCCACACCGACTACGACGGCGATACCCTCTTTTGTATGGCAACGGGCAAAGTCCCCGTCGTAAACTTCGCAATGCTCCAAACCGCCGCCGTAAAAGCCACGGAAAACGCCGTGCGCAATGCGGTTCTTTCGGGTGTAGGTTATGAAGTTATCTGTGAAGAAGAGACGGAAAATAATTCTGAAAATATATAATTAACGACTATGGCAAATTCTTATACTATTATCGACGAAAAAAACTGGAAGCGCGCAGCGCATTGCGCCGTTTACAAAAATTACTTAGAGCCGTGCTATTGCACGACGTTTGAATTGGATATAACTAAATTCTTAGCTCGCGTAAAAAAAGAAAACCTTTCTTTCACTATGGCAATGGTTTATACGATAGCTAAATGCGCAAGCGAAATAGAAGAATTTCGTTACCGCTTCCTTGACGGGCAAGTTGTCTTATACGATAAAATAGACACTGCGTTTACCTATCTTGACAAGGAAACCGAACTATTCAAAGTAGTGCTCGTCCCCTTTATTGACAATCTTTTTGATTACATCACAGTTGCAAGCAAAACGGCTAACGAACAAAAAGAATATTTTACCGGACCGCTCGCCAACGACATTTTTCTATTCTCCGCAATTCCGTGGGTTCCTTACACTCATATCTCCCACACCGCGTCGGGAAAGAAATTCGACTCCACCCCTCTTTTTAACTGGGGCAAATATTTTGAACGCGACGGCAAAATACTCTTGCCGTTTTCGGTACAAGCGCACCACTCGTTCGTGGACGGAATACATATCGGCAAGCTCTATAATTTGCTTCAACAAAGACTATCAGACGAATCTATCTTTGCAGTATAA
>CAYVEU010000284.1:0-1654 GCA_964450015.1 uncultured Christensenella sp.
TTAATTTATATTATAATAAATAATTGTTTAATGAGGTATGCGAACGACTCGTTGGGCAGTATAATTATATTAATCTAATTTAGGAGGTAGAAATGTTAAGCAATCTTATCGCCGCTATGAGCATCGGCGGGTGGATTGCCGTATGCGGCGCGGTATTTTTGGTCGCTGCGGGTTTGGCTGTCGGACTTACGGTAGTAGTTTACAAAAAATCCGTTGCAAAGAAAATAGGCGATTCCCAAAGCGAGGCAGCTCGCATTATGGAAGAAGCGCGCATTGAGGCAAAGACACTTCGCAAAGAGGCTCTGTTAGAGGCAAAAGACGAACAGTTAAGGTTGCGTAACGAGTTTGAAAAGGAGACAAGACAAAGACGTAGCGAAATTCAAAAACAAGAAAACAGACTGAACCAAAAAGAGGACGTACTTGACAAAAAGGAAGCCGCGATGGACGCCAAGCTCGAAGCCGTCGAGAAGACGAAGAAAGCTATCGAGGAGCGCGAAGTAAAGCTGAAAGAAATGGAAGCGGAACTCGGCAACCAGCACGAAAGAATGATTGCGGAACTTGAAAAGGTGTCCGGTATGACGAGCGTTGAAGCTAAACAAATGCTCATCAACGAGATTACCGAGGACGCCAAACGCGACGCGGCGGTTTTGGTCAAGGAAATCGAGGCAAAGGCAAAGGAAGAGGGCGAAAAGCGCGCGAAAAACATCGTCGGGCTCGCCATTCAAAAATGTGCCGTAGACCATGCGGCGGAAACGACTATAAGCGTGGTTGAACTTCCCGGAGAAGAGATGAAGGGAAGAATTATCGGTCGTATGGGGCGCAATATCAAAGCGCTCGAATCGGTCACGGGAGTCGATATAATAATCGACGATACCCCTGACGTTATTACCTTGACGGGATTCGACCCCGTAAGACGCGAGATAGCAAGGCTCACCTTGCAAAAACTCGTCAGCGACGGACGTATACATCCCGGACGCATAGAAGAAGTTGCGGACAGGGTCAGACGTGACATCGATATGCAAATTAGGGAAGCCGGAGAGAGCGCGGTGTTCGACGCGGGGTTGTTCGGCGTACATCCCGAAATAGTCAAGCTGCTAGGCAGGATGAAATACCGTACCAGCTACGGTCAAAACGTATTGAAGCATTCGCTCGAAGTGTGCTTCCTTGCGGGACTTATGGCGCAAGAACTGGGTGCGGACGTGAAAACGGCAAAACGCGCGGGACTGTTGCACGATTTGGGTAAAGCGGTAGACCACGAATACGAGGGTACACATATTCAAATAGGCGCGGAACTTGCCCGCAAGTATAAGGAAAAAGAAGAAGTGGTTCATGCCATAGCCGCCCACCACGGCGACATAGAGGCGAAGACCTTAGAAGCGATTATCGTGCAAGCGGCTGACGCAATCAGCGGCGCTAGACCGGGCGCGCGTAGAGAATCGTTGGAAAATTACGTAAAACGTCTTGAAAAATTGGAAACATTGGCAAACTCGTTCGCAGGAGTGGAGCAATCTTACGCAATACAAGCGGGAAGAGAAATCAGAGTAATCGTGAAGCCCGAGCAGGTAGACGACAGCGCGACGGTATTTTTGGCGAAGGAAATCGCACAGAAATTGGAGTCGGAGTTGGAGTATCCGGGGCAGATAAAGGTAAACGT
>CAYVEU010000285.1:0-1649 GCA_964450015.1 uncultured Christensenella sp.
TTATTCCGAAATTTTTATAAATAAGGTAAATGCTGTCATAGCCCGGTTTCTTTTTGCCCAAAATCCATTGGCTTACCGTCGTTTGATTTACGCCGAGCTTTTTCGCCATTTCTTCTTGGCTGAAATTGTTTTCAACAAGTATTTCCTTGATTATTTCGCTATAACTCATAAAAATATGATATACCCGCTTAGGTCAAAAGTCTTGACTTAGGTCTATAAACCTGATATAATTATGCTCGCACATATCGTTCATCGTTTAGTTGCTACACCAAAACAAAAGAGACTGCCGCATTAAGTGACAGTCCCTTTTGTAAATGAAGATTTAATTAAGATAAAATAGCTTTAACGCGATAGCTTCCCCCTTTTACTCGGTATCTTACTTGCGAAAACGCTGTAAGACAAGAGGGAAGCTTATAATTATTTTCTAAAATAAGGAATTAAAAACACAATTTCTTTAACGCAAAATAATATATATCTATCATTTTGTTGAAGTCGTTCAAGTCCATATATTCGTCGGCGCAGTGCATACCGTTATTGCCGTTGGGGAAACACGGTCCGAAAGCGACGCCCAGCGGCAAGACTCTTGCGTACGTTCCGCCCCCTATGGATATGGGCTCGGCGTTTTCTCCCGTTACTTCGTTGTATGCGTTTATCAGGGTCGTTACCAAAAAATTATCCTTGGGAACGTACAGCGGCAAATGGTAAAAGCCCTGCGTAACTTTTATCGGTAAAGCTCTGTTAAGCGCGGCGGTTATTTCGTCTTTTTTATAGCTTATCGGATGGCGAATGTCGAGCTCGAACTTTATAGAGCCGTCTTGCATTGAAGCGCAGCCTAAATTAAGAGTAAGCGCGCCGCTCTCGGTATCGGATATTTTCAAACCGACCCCCGAGCCGTCGCTGTAACGGAACGCGTCATACAGCGCTTTAAGATTTTCGTCCGCAAATTTCAATTTATCCAGCAACTTGATTAATGCGTTTTCGCCAAGTTCGGGGTGACTGCCGTGCGCGGATTTGCCTTTGGTCGTAACTTTCAATCCGCCGATAACCGCTTCGTATTCGACGCCGTTTTCGGCTAACAGCTTTCTCATATCGCCGCTATCGACTACGACAGCCTCGGCGCAGTTGGGGACCATATTGGCTCTTTCACCGCCCGACAGGCTCAAAATATTTTTGGGAAGCGGGCAAATTATCTCGTGATACACTATGCCTTTTTCGCAATTTATAACGGGAAAATCGCCGTCCGGCGAGAAGCCGATAGAAGGCATTTCTTCGTTCTTTACGTACTCGTCCATACATTTCCAACCGCTTTCCTCGTCGCAGCCTAAGATAAAACGCAAACGTTTTTTCGGAACGTTGCCTTCATCCAGCAACTTTACGGCGGCGTAAAATGCGGCGGCAAACGGACCTTTGTCGTCCAGCGCGCCCCTGCCGTATACCTTGCCGTCGGTTTCTTCCGCGCCGAACGGGTCTTTCGTCCAACCCGTACCTATGGGTACCACGTCTAAGTGATTGAGAACCCCAAATAGTTCTCCCTCGCCTATTTCGCCGTAGCCGTAAAAGCCGTTGCCGTTCTTAATTTCGAAGCCGTATTCTTTCATTTTTTGCAAGGCGTAATCAAGGCATAAAGCGTTGCCGCGCCCAAACGGCGC
>CAYVEU010000286.1:0-1526 GCA_964450015.1 uncultured Christensenella sp.
CTGCTTCATTATGGACTCAAACGGTAAGTTCGAAAAACTATGGCAGTTTTCCGCGCTTATGGTGAGCAAAGGTATACGGATAATCGAAGCGTCTGGGGATGATAAATTCCTTGACGGGAACATACAAAGAGCTGAGTATGACAATGAAAAAATGATACTTATAGCCACACAGAAAGGAAAACCGAGCTATATTGATTATGAAATTGAGGGAAAAAATTACAAAGCCGTGGCAGTTGACGGGAATATTTATGTGCCCGACCGAGCGCAAGCAACATAATTTCAGTTCAAAACGGTATTCGAATTGACTAAATTTTCAAAATATGCAATAATACAAGTGCAGACAACTTAATAGAAAACCTATGTGGGTGCAAACTAGTTAAAAATGCACTCTCTTTTCCCCATATAGGTGAAGTTGTCTGCAAACAATGAGAGTCGTATTTTTAGTGCGTCTCTCGGGGCGCACTTTTTATTTGGAGGAAAGTATGTTGCGGACAATAAAAGATACGGGATAGGAATATATATTTTCATTTGAAATAGCCGTTATTTACTTCTTTGTTAAGTTTAGTAAAATTATTGCAAAAACGACAAGAAGGAGCATTCAAATGAAAGTTAAGGATTGGATAAATAAATGGCTGGAAGTATACGTCAAAACAACTGTCAGAAAGAGCACGTATAATAAATATTGTCAAATAATAGATAGCCATATAGTTCCATACATAGGCGATGCTGAGTTGGAAGAAATAAAATCGGACGTTATCCGGCACTTATTAAGCGTTGAACTGTATGAAAAGAAAGGGCTGTCGGCAAGTAGCGTAAATATCGTTCTCAGCGTTCTCAAAAGCGCTTTTAACGAAGCGGAAGATGCCGATATAATTCAGAAAAATCCGTGTAGGAATATTAAGCGGTTATCGGTAGACGAAAAGAAAATCGACGCGTTTACAAGAGCGGAACAAACTCTTATCGAAAATTACATTTTCGGTAAAAAATGCGTTAAACTCTACGGCATATTGATTTGCCTATATTCCGGACTTAGAATAGGCGAATTGCTGGCGTTAAAGTGGAACGACGTGGATTTCCAACGGAATATATTGACGGTAAACAAAACAATTACAATCGGCGGAGACCTGTCACCTACAAAGACAAAATCGGGTGTAAGGGAAATACCCATAAGCAAAAATCTATTGCCATTTCTTAAAGAAATGCGCAAAATAGCAAGTGGTGAGGTCGTAATAGAAACCAACGGACATTACACCGATATACGCGGTTATCAAGGGCTTTTTGAAAGGTTATTAAAGAAATTGAACATCCGTAAGCTGGGTTTTCACTCGCTAAGACATACTTTTGCCACAAGGGCAATGGAAAGTGGAGTGGACTATAAAACGCTGAGTGTACTTATGGGGCACGCAAACGCAATGATAACCATAAACCGTTATGCGCACAGCATGATGGATACGAAAAGAAAAGCAATAAACAAGCTATCAAAGATGAGTAACGGCAATTAATAAATGCTCATAGAATATGTTATT